>NZ_JBXAHA010000001.1:529761-702837 GCF_058794615.1 Cupriavidus sp. GW823-FHT07A04 | reverse complement strand
CGCGCCTTTTTTGCCTACTTTTTTGGCAAGACAAAAAAGTAGGTCGCCTCCCCGCAGGGGAGGTGAAACTGCAGTTGAAGTTGACGTTAAGCAGTTGCACATACAGTTGCACTCACAGCACCCCCAAGTTACCGCAAAATCACACCCCTCCGTACTAACCCTAATCCCCCCATCCCCCTTCATCCCACTGACAGGCTTTCGACAGCGTTTGATATCAAACTGAAAGCCATTTGACAGCGTAATGACAGCCCCCCCGGCGCAAACTTGCCGCCGTTAGCAGCACCCCCAAAGACCAAGCCCAGCCAAGGCTATTTCCCAGAAAAAGGGGAAGCCGCCCCCATCTGGCGCCCGATCAAAATCAAGCCACCGGAACCAACCGGCGGCAACTGCGAGAGACACCAGCAACATGTCAAGCTCCCCCTCCCAGCAACACGGGTTCCGCACCGTGTTCCGCGTTGTCAGCGGCAACTTCCTGGAAATGTACGACTTCATGGTGTACGGCTTCTACGCCGCCGCCATCGCCAAGACGTTCTTCCCCAGCGGCAACGAGTTCGCCTCGCTGATGCTCTCGCTCGCGACCTTCGGCGCGGGCTTCCTGATGCGTCCGCTTGGCGCCATCATCCTGGGCGCGTACATCGATCACCACGGCCGCCGCAAGGGCCTGATCATGACGCTGGTCCTGATGGCGCTCGGCACCCTTCTGATCGCCTGCGTGCCGGGCTATGCGTCGATCGGCGTGGCCGCACCGTTGCTGGTGCTGGCGGGCCGGCTGCTGCAGGGCTTCTCCGCCGGCGTTGAGCTGGGCGGCGTGTCGGTGTACCTGGCGGAAATCGCCAAGCCCGGCA
This sequence comes from Cupriavidus sp. GW823-FHT07A04, assembly GCF_058794615.1. Taxonomy (NCBI): domain Bacteria; kingdom Pseudomonadati; phylum Pseudomonadota; class Betaproteobacteria; order Burkholderiales; family Burkholderiaceae; genus Cupriavidus; species Cupriavidus sp. GW823-FHT07A04. Next base: position 701,992 of record NZ_JBXAHA010000001.1, on the reverse strand, counting down.
AGAAAGGCTTCTACGTGGCCTGGCAATCAGCCAGCCAGCAAGTGGCGGTGATCTTTGCCGGCCTGCTTGGCGTGGTGCTGCACTCGATGCTGTCGCCGGAGGAAATGGGCGAATGGGGCTGGCGCATTCCGTTCCTGATCGGCTGCCTGATCGTGCCGTTCCTCTTCCTGATCCGCCGCTCGCTGGAAGAAACCGAAGAGTTCAAGACCCGCAAGCATCGCCCCAGCATCAGCGAGATCTATCGCTCGATGATGGAGAACTGGCGCATCATCGTGGCCGGTTGCATGATGGTTGTGATGACAACGGTGTCGTTCTACATGATCACCGCATACACGCCGACCTTCGGCAAGACCGTGCTCAAGCTCGATGACGTCGACAACCTGATCGTCACCATGTGCGTGGGGCTGTCCAACTTCATCTGGCTGCCGCTGATGGGCGCCTTGTCGGACCGCGTGGGCCGCAAGCCGCTGCTGGTGATCTTCACCATCCTCACATTGCTCACGGCCTATCCGGCGGTGTCCTGGCTGGTGGCGGAGCCGTCGTTCAGCCGCCTGCTGATGGTCGAGTTGTGGCTGTCCTTCCTGTACGGCAGCTACAACGGCGCGATGGTGGTGACCCTGACCGAAGTGATGCCGCCCGCGGTGCGCACGGCGGGCTTCTCGCTGGCGTATAGCCTGGCCACGGCCCTGTTCGGCGGCTTCACGCCGGCCATCTCGACCTACCTGATCCACAGCACCGGCAACAAGGCCGCGCCCGGCCTGTGGCTGATGTTTGCCGCTGCATGCGGGCTGATTGCCACGCTGGTGATTTTCCGCGGCGGACGGCAGCATGCCTACGTCGAGCCCGCGGCCAAGGCTGCCTGAGGTTCACGAGGGCGGCCCTGCTGGGGTAGACTCGCAGCTCCGGCAGGGCGGCTGCGAACACCGCGGCTGACATCGCGCGGCAATATGACGGCGCCAACATCACTAATCGGCGCCCGCGCGCGGCCGGCAACGCGGCTCCCCGCGCTTGGCTATCGGGCTCTTTGAGAATATCAATTAGCCCCGCCCTCCGGGGATGACGCATAATCCATGTTCGTTGCGCGGCAGCCTGGCCTTATCCGTTGCGGATGGCCCGGCTTGCGGCGCGAGCGTCTCTCTTCAACCGTATCCAGGAGCAGTCTATGAAGACCGTTGGTGACAAGATCGAAGCCTTCCACGTCGTCGGTGTCAAGCCGGGTTTCAACAACCACGAAGAGAACGGCCAGTCGGCCTTTGAAGACATCACCGAAAAGTCGTTCGAAGGCAAGTGGAAGATCATTTACTTCTACCCGAAGGACTTCACCTTCGTGTGCCCGACCGAAATCGTTGCTTTCGCCAAGCTCAACGGCGACTTCGCCGACCGCGACGCGATCGTGCTGGGCGGCTCGACCGACAACGAATTCGTGAAGCTGGCATGGCGCCGTGAGCACAAGGACCTGAACAAGCTGGACCAATGGCAATTCGCCGACGTGACCGGCTCGCTGATCGACCAGCTGGGCGTGCGTGACCAGGCTGCCGGCGTCGCACTGCGCGCTACCTTCGTCGTCGATCCGGACAATGTCATCCAGCACGTGTCGGTGAACAACCTGAACGTCGGCCGTAACCCGGACGAAGTGCTGCGTATCCTCGACGGCCTGCAAACCGACGAGCTGTGCCCGTGCAACCGCGCTGTTGGCGGTGCCACGCTGTAAGCTGTCGACCAGCTGACATGCTGCACAAACTGCCGGTGAGAGATTGCCGGCGATTTGTGACGATCTGCGCGCCGGGCTTTGGCCCGCGCCTCAAAACCCGCCATGGCGGGTTTTTTGAGACCTCACCGATAGGAGATTTGTATGGAATTCCTCAGCACGATTAAAGGCCTTATTCCTGACTACGCCAAGGATATCCGCCTGAACCTCGACGGCACCATCGCCCGCTCCTCGCTCGAGGGCAACGATGCGGTGGCCGTGGCGCTGGCCGCGGCGTTTGCTGCCAAGAGCCGCGTGATCGTCGACGCGATCCGCAACGCGGGTGTGCTCTCGCCCGAGGAAACCAATGCCGTGCTCACCGCCTCCGCGCTGATGGGCATGAACAATGTCTGGTATCCGTTCGTGGAAATGGCCGACGACCAGGATCTCGCGACGCAACCGGCCGGCCTGCGCATGAATGCATATGCCACGCACGGCGGCGTGGACAAGCGCCGCTTCGAGATGTACGCGCTGGCCGCGTCCATCGTCGGCAAATGCCATTTCTGCATCAAGTCGCACTATGCGCTGCTCAAGAACGAGCAAGGCATGACCGCGCAGCAACTGCGCGACGTGGGCCGCATTGCCGCCGTGGTCGTGGCAGCTGCCAACGTCATCGCGGCGGAATAAGACCGTATCGAGGCCTTGCGGGTGGCACGCGCCGGCCCGGCACGGCCCGGCATGGTGCTTCCGGTACTTCCCCGAAAGCCCCGCGGCGCAAGGCCGGCGGGGCTTGCCCAGCATGCCGCGCGCGTCAGCGCAAGCCTGTTGCCCACGCGCCAAGTCGGTAATTCACTGACTGCATTTGTGCACCGAAGGGCCTACAATCCAGCAAGGTCACAGCCTTTGCCCCCTCTGCCATGAGCACCCTTCCTTCGCATACCTCCCCCCGCTTTCACTACCGCCTCGCCACCGTGCAGGACTGGGGCGACATTGCCGCCGTGACCCAGCAAGCCTATGGCCAATATGAGCTGGAGATCATGGAGGACTGCCGCGAGTCCTTCCAGCAAGGCATGAAAGCCGTGCTGGCCGCGTCGACTTCGGAAATGGAATGGTGGGTGGCGGAAACCGATCACGGCATCAGCGGCGCGGTGTTGTTCTGCCACCCCGGCGCCACGTTGCAGGCGCTGGACGGCAGCACCATCACGCTCGCCTTGCCGGAAGCCCGGCTGCTCGCGGTCAGCCCGCAGGCACGCGGACTGGGCCTTGGCCGCACGCTGATGCAGGTCTGCATCCAGCGCGCGCGCGATATTGGCGCCGGCGCGCTGCTGGTGCGCACCATGCCGGAAATGAAATCCGCCAACCAGCTGTGCCAGCAGATGGGTTTTGTCAAACGCACCGAAGCCGGTGCGCGCTCGGGCCCGATGGCCCGGCTGATCGACTACCTCTACGCGCTCCCGCCCGAAAACGCTAGCGCAACCGGAACGGCCGCAAGAAGCTGAGCGCCCACAGCGCCCAGCCCTGCAACAACTCCGCACCAGCCCCGCATCAATCCTGCGGGGAGACGATCGTGCCGCGCCAGATCAGCACCACAGCTTGCGCAACGATACCTTCCTGACGCCCCTCGAAGCCCAGCTTCTCATTGGTCTTGGCCTTGACGTTGCAGCTGGCGGCGGCCAAGCCCAGGTCCTCCGCCAGGTTCGCCACCATGGCGCCGATATGCGGCGCCAGCTTCGGCGCCTGCGCGATCACCGTCGCATCCACGTTACCGATTTCATAGCCTGCCTCGCGCACGCGCCGCGCGGCCTCGCGCAGCAGCACACGGCTGTCCGCTCCAGCAAAGCGCGGATCGGTGTCGGGAAAGTGGCGGCCAATGTCGCCCAGGCCGGCCGCGCCGAACAGCGCATCGGTGATGGCGTGGAGCAGCGCGTCCGCATCGGAATGGCCCAGCAGGCCGCGGTCATGGGGAATGTCCACGCCGCCCAGGATGAGCTTGCGGCCCGGCACCAGCGCGTGCACGTCATAGCCTTGGCCGACGCGGATATCGAATGGGGTCATGGGAGCAATTCTCCTTCAGGATCGGAACGGGGGATGGATAGGAATGGATAGGGATCGGTGGGGATGGCTGGTAATGCACGAGGATGACGGTCAGGGCTTGCCAGCACCCTCGCCCAGCAGCAACTCGGCCAGCGCGAAATCCTCGGGGTAGGTCACTTTGAAATTGCGCAGCGAGCCATTGACCAGGCGCGGATGCAGACCCAGCCGCTCGATCGCGCTGGCCTCGTCGGTCACCACGGCGCCCGCGGCCAGCGCTTCCTGCAGCGCCTGTCGCAAAACACCCAGGCGGAACATCTGCGGGGTCTGCGCCTGCCACAAGCCCTCGCGCGAGACCGTCGCGCCGATGCGCACCACCGCCGCCGACTGCCCGCCGGGGGGCGCATCGGCGCGCTTGAGCGTATCGGGCACCGGCACCGCCAGGATGCCGCCGATGGCTGCGTCGGGGCCGTCTTCGTCTGCGCCGTCGCCCTCCACCGCGCGTACCAGCGCGTGGATCATGGCGGGCGTCAGGCCCGGGCGGGCCGCATCATGCACCAGCACCCAGTCGCGGTCCGTGGCGCCGAGTTGCGCCAGGTGATGCAGGCCAGCCAGCACCGAGGCATGGCGCGTATCGCCACCCACGAAGGCAGTGTCAAAACGCAGGCCGGCAAACGCCGCCACGCCGAAGCGGGACTCCAGCGGCATATCGTCGGGCGCCAGCACCAGCGCGGTGGCGCTGATGGCATCGCAGGCGGCAAAAGCGGCGAGCGCGTACCAGATCATCGGCCGGCCGGCCACGGTCTGGTATTGCTTGGGCAGGCTGCCGCCCGCGCGGCTGCCGGTACCGGCACAGGGGATGAGGGCAAATCGGCGAGCAGACACGGATAGCGTGAGGGACAAGGTGAGCGCCATGCCAGGAGCATGGCGCAAGGCTTCGGGGCCCCTGCCATGGCAGGGGAGCGGGAAGCGCGGCATTGAAAACGCGGATTCGGAGCGCATTCTATAATACGGCCTTCGCTCGCGGACATGCGGGCGTCGATCAGCGCGAGCGCCCGCCGGGCGCCGCATGCTTCGCCCACTCCCCGCCCGCGATGCCGGCGGGGTGTCGCTGTTGCATCGCCGCGCTCTTTTAGCCCCGCAACGCCTGAAAGCCGTCAACAAGCCAGCCCGTACCCGATGCCTGAAGCCAATCGCCCCGCCCCCTTCGCCAACCTCCCCTTGGTCAAGGCCGGCCAGCGCTATACCGTGTCCGGCCTGCCCGGCTCCGCCGACGCCCTGGCGCTGGCCGCCTACGCCAGCCAGCACCGCGAGCGTGTGCCGATGCTGGCAGTGGTGTGCGCCAACGCGGTCGACGCGCAGCGGCTGGCCGAGGAAATCCCCTGGTTCGCGCCGGGCCTGCGGGTGCGCCTGCTGCCCGACTGGGAAACCTTGCCCTACGACAGCTTCTCGCCGCACCAGGATCTGGTTTCGGAGCGGCTCGCCACGCTGCACGACATCCAGGGCGGCCAGTGCGACATCATGCTGGTGCCGGCGCAGACCGCGCTCTACCGGCTGGCGCCGCCCGCCTTCCTGGCGGCCTACACCTTCTTCTTCAAGCAGGGCGAGAAGCTGGACGAAGCCGCGCTCAAGGCGCAGTTCACGCTGGCCGGCTATGAGCATGTCAGCGCCGTGATGCGGCCCGGCGAGTACAGCGTGCGCGGCGGCCTGATCGACCTGTTCCCGATGGGCTCGCCGCTGCCGTACCGGATCGACCTGTTCGGCGACGAGATCGAAACCATCCGCGCCTTCGATCCCGACACGCAGCGCAGCCTGTACCCCGTGAAGGAAGTGCGCTTGCTGCCGGGCCGCGAGTTCCCGCTCGACGACGCCGCGCGCACCGCGTTTCGCGGCCGCTGGCGCGAACTGTTCGAAGGCGACCCGAGCAAGTCGACGATCTACAAGGACATTGGCAATGGCGTGCCGTCGGCCGGCATCGAGTACTACCTGCCATTGTTCTTTGAAAGCTCGGCCACCGTCTTCGAATACCTGCCCGCCAACAGCCAGCTCGCCTTTGCCGGCGATGTGCCGGACGCCATCCACCGCTTCTGGGCCGACACCACGCAGCGCTACAACTTCATGCGCCATGACCGCGAGCGGCCGCTGCTGCCCCCCGCCGCGCTGTTCCTTTCGGAAGAGCAGTTCTTCGCAGGTGCAAAGCCGCTGGCGCGGCTCGTGCTGCAAGGCACCGCTACCGGCGACACCGTGCCGCTGGCTGAGTCCCTGCCCGATGTCTCGGTCAACCGGCGCGCGGAAGACCCGCTAGTCAACCTGGAAGCGTTGCTGCTGAAAAAAGACCGGCGCGTGCTGATGTGCGCGGATTCCGCCGGACGGCGCGAAACGTTGCTGCAGCTGTTCGGCGAAAGCGGGCTGCGCCCGCAGCCGATCGATGATTACGCCGCCTTCCTGGCGGGAGATTCGCATTTCTCCATCGTGGTGGCGCCGCTGCAAAGCGGCTTTGCCGTGCCCGGCGCGCAAGGCATCGAGCCGCTGGCCTTTGTCACCGAGGCCGAGCTGTATGCCGGCACCGCGCGCCGCACGGGCCGGCGCAAGCAGGAACAGGCCAGCGCCGTCGACTCGATGGTGCGCGACCTGGCCGAGCTCAAGATCGGCGATCCGGTCGTGCACAGCGAGCACGGCATTGGCCGCTACCAGGGCCTGGTCTCGCTGGACCTGGGCCAGGGCGAGGAGGAATTCCTGCACCTGGACTACGAGAAAGGCAGCAAGCTGTACGTGCCGGTGCACCAGTTGCATGTAATCTCGCGCTACTCCGGCGCCGATCCGGACACCGCGCCGCTGCACTCGCTGGGCTCCGGCCAATGGGACCGCGCGAAACGCAAAGCCGCGCAGCAGATCCGCGATACGGCCGCCGAGCTGCTCAACCTGTACGCGCGCCGCGCCTTGCGCCAGGGCCATGCCTTCGAGCTCACGCCCAGGGACTACGAGAAGTTTGCCGAGAGCTTCGGCTTCGAGGAAACGCCGGACCAGGCCGCAGCCATCGCCGCGGTGATCGCCGACATGACCTCGGGCAAGCCAATGGACCGGCTGGTGTGCGGCGACGTGGGCTTCGGCAAGACCGAAGTCGCATTGCGCGCCGCCTTCGTCGCGGTCATGGGCGGCAAGCAGGTGGCCATCCTGGCGCCCACCACGCTGCTGGCCGAGCAGCATTTCCAGAATCTGTCCGACCGCTTCGCCGAATGGCCGGTGCGCATCGTGGAGTTGTCGCGCTTCAAGACCAAGAAGGAGATCGACGGCGCCATCAAGCAGATCAACGACGGCACCGCCGACATCGTGATCGGCACCCACAAGATGCTGTCGGACGACGTCAAGTTCCAGCGCCTGGGGCTGGTCGTCATCGATGAGGAACACCGCTTTGGCGTGCGCCAGAAGGAAATGCTCAAGACCCTGCGCGCCGAGGTCGACGTGCTCACGCTGACCGCCACGCCGATTCCCCGCACGCTGGGCATGGCGCTCGAAGGCCTGCGCGACTTCTCCGTGATTGCCACCGCGCCGCAAAAGCGCCTGGCCATCAAGACCTTCGTGCGCCGCGAGGAAGACGGCGTGGTGCGCGAGGCCATCCTGCGCGAGCTCAAGCGCGGCGGCCAGGTCTACTTCCTGCACAACGAGGTCGACACCATCGAGAACAAGCGCGCCAAGCTCGCCGAGCTGGTGCCGGAAGCGCGCATCGCGGTGGCGCACGGCCAGATGCACGAGCGCGAGCTGGAGCGCGTAATGCGTGACTTCGTGGCACGCCGCGACAACATCCTGCTGTGCACCACCATCATCGAGACCGGCATCGACGTGCCGACCGCCAACACCATCCTGATCCACCGCTCCGACAAATTCGGCCTGGCGCAGCTGCACCAGTTGCGCGGCCGCGTCGGGCGCTCGCACCACCAGGCCTATGCCTACATGCTGGTGCACGATGTCGAAGGCCTGAGCAAGCTGGCGCAGCGCCGGCTCGAAGCCATCCAGCAAATGGAAGAACTGGGCTCGGGCTTCTACCTGGCCATGCACGACCTGGAAATCCGCGGCGCGGGCGAAGTGCTGGGCGACAAGCAATCGGGCGAGATCCACGAGATCGGCTTCCAGCTCTACACCGACATGCTCAACGCCGCCGTCAAGTCGCTCAAGGCCGGCAAGGAACCGGACCTGATGGCGCCGCTGGCCGTGACCACCGAAATCAACCTGGGCACCCCGGCCCTGCTGCCCAGCGACTATTGCACCGATGTGCACGAGCGCCTCTCGCTGTACAAGCGCCTGGCCAATTGCGAGACGGCCGAGCGCGTGGACGATATCCAGGAAGAGCTGATCGACCGCTTCGGCCGCCTGCCGCCGCAGGCGCAAGCGCTGATCGAGACGCACCGCCTGCGCATCGCGGCGGTGCCGCTGGGCGTGCGCAAGATCGACGCCAGCGACGCGGCCATCAGCATGCAGTTCCTGCCCAACCCGCCGATCGACGCCATGAAGATCATCGAGCTGGTGCAGAAGAACCGCCATATCAAGCTGGCAGGACAGGACAAGCTGCGCATCGAGGCCAAGATGCCGGATGTGGCAGTGCGCGCGCAGACCATCAAGCACACCCTGCGCCAACTGGCCTGAATGGCCTGAATGGTCTGAATGGTCTGAATGGCCTGATCATTGCTCCACAGTACCCCGTTTGCGGCGCGCCGCCGCCGCGGCGGGCCACGATGGTGCACCGTGCATGGACCGACGAGCCAGCACGGTGTAGCATCATTTACTTAACACGTTACCCAAAGCCAACCGCCATGCAAGCCGATACCCTCAGCAAGCCTGCCGATGCCGCAACCCGCGGCAGCGCGCTCGACTGGACCCAGCGCCTGGTCAGCTACGACACCACCAGCCGCCACTCCAACCTCGGCCTGATCGAAGCCGTGCGCGATCATTTCCTGGCCAAGGGCCTGCGTCCCCACCTGAGCTACAACCCGCAGGGCGACAAGGCCAACCTGTTCGTCACCGTGCCCGCCGCCAACGGCAGCACCGATGGCGGCATCGTGCTGTCGGGCCATACCGACGTGGTGCCGGTGGACGGCCAGAACTGGACCACCGACCCGTTCAAGCCGGTGATCCGCGATGGCCGCCTGTACGGGCGCGGCACCTGCGACATGAAGGGCTTCATCGGCACCAGCCTGGCGCTGCTGCCCACGCTGCTTGAGGCCAGGCTGCGTGAGCCGGTGCACTATGCGCTGTCCTTCGACGAAGAGATCGGCTGCATGGGTGCCCCCTACCTGCTGGCGGAACTGCGCGAACGCGGCGTGACCCCGGGCGGCTGCATCGTCGGCGAGCCCACCAGCATGCGCGTGATCGTCGCGCACAAGGGCATCAACGCCTACCGCTGCTGCGTCAAGGGCCAGGCCGCGCATTCGTCGCTCACGCCCAAGGGCGTCAACGCCATCGAGTACGCCGCCCGCCTGATCTGCCATATCCGCGACATCGCCGACGAGTTCAAGGCCAACGGCCCTTACGACCGCGACTTCGATGTGCCCTTCACCACGGCCCAGACCGGCACCATCCACGGCGGCATCGCGCTCAACACCATTCCGGCGCTGTGCGAGTTCGTGTTCGAATTCCGCAACCTGCCGGGCGTCGATCCGGAAGCCATCTTTGCCCGCATCCAGGGCTACGCCAACGACGTGCTGCTGCCGAAAATGCGCGCCGAGCATGCCGACGCGGGCCTGACCATCAACAAGATCGCCGCCGCGCCCTCGCTCGACGTGGCCGAGCAGGCCGCCATCACGCAACTGGTGCGCGCGCTGACCGCCGACCGCGACGTCAACAAGGTCGCCTACGGCACCGAGGCCGGCCTGTTCCAGCGCGCCGGCATCCCGGCCGTGGTGTGCGGCCCCGGCGATATCGAGCAGGCCCACAAGCCCGACGAGTTCGTCGCACTGGACCAGCTCGCCGCCTGCGAAGCCTTCCTGCACAAGGTGGTCGACAGCCTGCGCGTGAACTAAGCCGTTTTCCTCGTTTTCCTCGTTTTCCGTTGTAGCCGGCCCGCTAAACCTGCGGGCCGGTGGTTGCGTCATGTCCAAAAAATAACCCGGAGACACCATGACAGCAGTATCGGCAAGCGGTAGCAGCAACAGCGGCGCGGCAGCATCGGCAGCGCCCGCCTCGCGCCATCCCTGGCGCGCGGTGATCTCAGCCTCGATCGGCAATGCGCTGGAGTGGTTCGACCTGGTCGTCTACGGCTTTTTTGCCGTCACCATCTCCGCGCTGTTCTTTCCCAACCACGATGAAAACACCTCGCTGCTGCTGACGCTCGGCACCTTCGGCGTGTCGTTCTTCATGCGGCCGCTGGGCGCGGTCGTGATCGGCGTCTATGCCGACCGCAAAGGCCGGCGCGCCGCGCTGACGCTCTCCATCCTGCTGATGATGGTGGGCACGCTGATCATCGCGCTACTACCCACCTATGCCGCGATCGGCGTCATGGCGCCCATCGGCATCGTGGCAGCGCGCATGATCCAGGGCTTCTCCGCTGGCGGCGAATTCGGCAGCGCCACCGCCTTCCTGGCCGAGCACGCGCCCAACCGGCGCGGTTTCTACTCCAGCTTCCAGGTCGCCAGCCAAGGCCTGACCACCCTGCTTGCCGCGGGCTTTGGCGCGGTGCTCACCACCACGCTCACGCCCGACCAGATGCAATCCTGGGGCTGGCGCGTGCCCTTCCTCTTTGGCCTGCTGATCGGCCCGGTGGCGTACTACATCCGCCGCCACGTCGACGAAACCCCTGAATTCCTCCAGGCCGAGACCACCGAAACACCGCTGCGCGACACGCTCAGCCACCAGAAGGAGCGCCTGCTGCTGGCCATGGGCGTGGTCATCGTCGCCACGGTGTCGACCTACCTGGTGCTGTACATGCCCACCTACGCGGTCAAGCAGCTCGGCCTGCCGCCCTCGGCGGCGTTTGCCGCCACGCTGGCCACGGGCGTGGTGCAGATGCTGTTCGCCCCGCTGGTCGGGCACTGGTCGGATCGCTATGGCCGCATCCCACCCATGCGCCTCGCCGCGCTGCTGTTGCTGGTGTCGATCTGGCCGCTGTTCTGGCTGCTCAGCCACTATCCCGGCTTCAGCGTGATGCTGGCGGTGCAGGTGGTGCTGGGGCTGATGATGACGCTGTACTTCGGCGCGCTGCCCGCGCTGGCGTCGGAGATCTTCCCGGTCAAGACACGCACCACGGGCCTCTCGCTCTCGTACAACATCGCGGTGACGCTGTTCGGCGGGTTCGCGCCCTTCATCCTGACCTGGCTGATCGGTGCCACCGGCAGCAAGCTGGCGCCGAGCTTCTACCTGATGGCCTGCGCGTCGATCAGTCTGGTGGCGCTGGCCCAGACGCGCGCGCGCCTTGGCATCCGCTAGCCGCGCATGCGTTGGTTTTTTCATCCCGTTCCATCACGAAAAAATAAAAAAGGAGTCTTCATGGCAGCACGCCAAGCCCGTTCCCCTGCCGCGCTGCGCGCCGGCGTTTCCGCCCTCGCGCTGGCCGCCGGCCTGCTGTGCCTGGCACCCGCCGCCGCGCAGGCGCAAGCCACCGGCAGCGAGAGCCTGCAGGCGCAGATCGAGACCCGCGCCAAGGCCGTCGAAGCACAGCTGATCGCCTGGCGCCGCGACATCCACCAGCATCCCGAACTTGGCAACTATGAAATCCGTACCTCCAAGCTGGTGGCGGACCATCTGCGCAAGCTCGGCATGGAAGTGAAGACGGGGGTCGCCAAGACCGGCGTGGTGGGCGTGCTCAAGGGCGGCAAGCCGGGCCCCGTGGTGGCGCTGCGCGCGGACATGGATGCGCTGCCGGTGAAGGAGCGCGTGGACGTGCCCTTTGCCTCCAAGGCCAAGGGGCAGTACCTGGGCAAGGAAGTGGACGTAATGCACGCCTGCGGGCACGACACCCACGTCGCGATTCTCATGGCCACGGCCGAGGTGCTGGCCGGCATGAAGGACCAGTTGCCCGGCACGGTCAAGTTCATCTTCCAGCCGGCCGAGGAAAGCCCGGCGGATTTCGAGCCCAACGGCAGCAATATGTGGGGCGCCAAGCAGATGGTGGCCGAAGGCGTGCTGGACAATCCCAAGGTGGATGCCATCTTCGGCCTGCACGTGAGCAGCGGCATCGAGTCGGGCAAGCTGGCCTGGCGCAGCGGCCCGTCGATGGCCGCCGCCGACCAGTTCTGGATCGACGTCAAGGGCCGCCAGACCCATGGCGCGCGCCCCTGGGGCGGCATCGACCCGATCGTGGTGGCCTCGCAGATCGTGCTCGGCCTGCAGACCATCCAGAGCCGCCAGGTCAACGCCATGCTGGAGCCTTCGGTGATCACGGTTGGCACCATCCACGGCGGCAACCGCATGAACATCGTGCCGGACAAAGTCGAAATGATGGGCACGGTGCGCACCTATGACGAAGGCATGAAAAAGGACATCCATGCCCGCATGAAGCGCACCACCGAAGCCATCGCCAGCAGCGCCGGCGCCGAGGCCACCTTCAAGGTCGTGGAGCTTTACAACGCCACCGTCAACCAGCCCGCGCTGACCGACAAGATGGCGCCCACGCTCAAGCGCGTGGCCGGCGATGGCAACTGGATGATCGCGCCCAAGGCCACGGCGTCGGAGGATTTCTCCTTCTATCAGGAGAAGGTGCCGGGGTTGTTCTTCAACCTGGGCGTCACGCCCAAAGGCGTGGACGTGGCCAAGGCAGCATCCAACCACTCGCCGGAATTCTATGTGGATGAGGCCGCGCTGGTGAATGGGGTCAGGGCGCTAGCTGGTCTGACGGTCGACTATATGACGATGGCGCAGCGATAAGGGGGATTGCCGGGCAGACGATGATCGGAGGTGATCTCGTCTGTCTGGACCGCAGTTATGGGACATGACGGCCTCGGCCAGTCATGGCCATCCAGCGATGCATGGCCGGATGACTGAACTGGCGGCCTCTCCGGCCATCCACGCTTGCATGGGCGAACTGCCGAAGCGGCCCGACAACGGTCATCCTGTGCCAACAATCGGCATGCAGTTGCGGAAATCGTCCTGAAGCCGGCAGCCGGGATCCCCATCTTCTCCGGCATCTTCTCCGGCATATGCCGAACTGCAGCTCTAGTGGGAACCTGGTTGGGTATGGCCTCCCTGCTTAGCGTCGTGCCGAGCAAACATTGGTGAACTGACGCTTGCCAGTGCCAATGCACTGGCGCACTCCTGAACAAGGGGAGCCAGTGCCTCCATGCGCTCCTTGGTCATTCGCACCGATGGGCCTGCAATGCTAACGGTGCCGATAGGCTCGCCACCGTTCTGTCTCCGGACTACTGCCGCCAAAGCGCTGGTGCCAGCTTCGTAGGCGTCGAAGACGACCGCATAACCTCGTTGCCGCGTCTGCTCCACCTGCTCCATGAGCGCGCGCAAAGTCTGCGGTGCGCTCGGACCCATCTCTCGAGCGCGCTCCATACCCTGTAGGGCAACCAACTCCAGTGCGCGCTCCTCACTCACGGCCGCAAGCCACGCCAATCCGTTCGCGGTAGCAGGCAGATACACGTCCAGACCAGCATCCGGGTCGTAACGAAGACCGGAATGCGAGCCTTGGGCCTTCGCGACCCAAATCAGCTGACTGTCTTCGATAACGGCGAGCCGCGCCAACTCCCCGCTGGCTTCGGCGAGATCGTCCAGCAGGGGCTGCGCGACATCGGCAATGCCGGTGGCAGCCAGATAGCCGAGGCCCAGCGACGCGAGCTTGACCGTCAGCATGTATTGAGACTTGCTCTGGTCGTGTTTCACGTAACCCATCTCCTTGAGCTCACCCAGCAGACGGTGCGTCGCCGTCCGCGGGATGTCCAGGCGGTCGGCAATCTCAAACATCGGCAGCCCGCGCACATGGCGGGCGAGTAATTCGAGGATGGATAGAGCGCGGTCGCGGACTGAGGCCATAAGCGTTTCCTTGGGGGATGGACGAATTGGTGAAATGCTAACCCAACTGGGATCCAACTCCATCCCGTACTACCCCAAGAGCAAGGGTAAACACCTTTATTGGAATAAACATCCATTTGGTATCGTATTCCAAACAAGATCGCCGCGGCACTGCCGTCGAATCTTCCAGGGATACGCCATGAAACTTGCCATCGACTCCTATTGCTTTCACCGATACTTCGGCGAGGTTTACCCTGGCATCGAAGATGATCCCGGTTCACGCATGACCATGCGGGGCTTTCTCCAGCGGGCAAGCAGCCTCGGCGTGGACGGCGTATCGCTTGAATCCTGCTTCCTGCCAAGCCTGACTCCCGAGGCTGTGAGCCAGTTGCGCGAGGACCTGGACGAGCGCGGACTGGAGCGGGTGTGGGCTTGGGGGCACCCGAGTGGGCTCCAATCGGGCGATGCGCCGGAAGAAGTTGAGGATCTCAAGCGTCACACCGAGATCGCTGCGGCGATCGGTGCCAAGGTGATGCGTATCTGCTGTGGCGGCCGTCGCACGCGACCGGCCGAATGGGGCACGCACAAGGGCAAATTGGTCCCATTGCTGCGCAACGCGATAGCGCATGCCGAGCAGCACGGTGTCGTGCTCGCCATCGAGAACCACATCGACTTTCTGGCCGACGAACTGGTTGAGTTGATCCAAACCATCGACTCCCCCTGGCTGGGCGTTTGCCTGGACACCGCCAACAACCTGCGCATGCTGGAAGACCCGATGGTCGCGATTGAGAAACTGGCCCCCTATGCACGCGCCACGCATGTGAAAGATGTCGCTGCCAGAAGTGGCAATCCCCGAGAGTTCGCCTTTTGGCCGAGCGTTCCCCTCGGCAAGGGCCTCATCGACATTCCGCGAACTTTCGACGTGCTGCGCAAGCACGGATACACCGGCCTGCTCGCGCTGGAAATCGACTATCTGCATCCCGCCTTTGGCGGCGACGAACAGGCCATCGCCGACAGCCTCGACTACATGCGCGGCTTGCTCTAGACGTCGCCCCGCCCCGCCGGGCGCATTGGAAACGTTGCCCTCTACAAAATAACGGAGACATTCATGAAAGCGCCCAGTCAGATCAACGTCCAGGAGTTTTTGGACTCCAGGCCATTCGGCTCTTTTCACTGGAAGATCCTTCTGCTGTGCTTGACCATCCTGATCCTCGATGGATTCGACATCGTGGCAATGGGCTTTATTGCGCCCGCCCTCGTCGCGGACTGGAAGATTCCGCGCGAGGCGCTTGGACCGGTACTGAGCATGGGGCTGTTCGGGCTGGCGATTGGCGCGCTGACGGGGGGCCCGCTAGCGGACCGCTTCGGCCGGCGCAAGGTCATTATTGGCGCGGTCTTCTTCTTCGGCCTCATGAGCCTGGCATCGGCGTGGTCCCCAAACATCGCGGTGCTGTCGGTCCTGCGATTCCTGACCGGTCTGGGCCTCGGCGCATCGCAACCAAATGCTGCGACGCTGGTCTCCGAATACGCCCCGAAGAAGTACCGTTCACTGATGGTGACAGTTGTCTACTGCGGCTTCACGCTTGGCGCCGCAGGTGGTGGCTTCCTTGCCAACTATCTGATCACGACACATGGCTGGGCGTCGATCCTGGTCGTAGGTGGTGTGGTGCCGATCGCCTTCGCGCTGTTGCTCTGCTTCCTTCTGCCCGAGTCCGTGAAGTTCTTGGCTGTCAGGCATGGCGGTCATGGCGAACTGCTGCACATTGTCAACGCGATTGCTCCTGAGACGGCCGACCCGGCGACCGAGTTCGTGACGCCTGAACGTGAACATGCGGGCAAGAGTGCCATCAAGCTCATTGTCTCCAAACCGCATGCGGCAGTGACCCTCGCCCTGTGGGCCGGGCTATTCATGAATCTCTTGACCGTCTACTTCCTCAACAGTTGGCTGCCGATCATGGTCAAGGACGACGGCTTCACGCTGGCCGACGCGGCGCTTGTCGGCGCCATGCTCCAAGTCGGCGGCACGCTCGGCAACATTGTCATCGGCTGGGAAATGGATCGATTCAACCCGCACAAGGTCATGATCGGGACGCTGCTCGGCGCAGCATTGTTCACGGTGGCGATTGGCTCTCAGCATCATAGTGTCGATATGCTGATGGGGCTGGTCTTCCTGCTTGGCTTTTGCATCAACTCGGCCAACACGGGCTGGACTGCGATGGCTGCGGGCTACTACCCGACGGAAATGCGTGCGACGGGGACCAGTTGGATGACGGGCATCGGCCGGTTCGGTGCGATCTCCGGCGCGTCCCTCGGCGCAGTACTACTGGCCCTGAAATGGGACTTCGGCCAGCTCTTCATGGCCCTGACCTTTCCGATTGGTATCGCGATTGCGGCGGCCTACATCAAGGGGCGGCACAACGCCACGAACACGATCGCACGCAAGGCGCCTGCAATGTGAACCGGCACTTGCCTCGCCCGCCAGGGTCTTCGACCGAGGCGTCTCACATGTCAGCCAAATCTTCTACACGGCCCGATCGCCGGAGACTGAGTCATGACGCAATCTCTTTTGATTCCCAGCCCACAAGGCACAACACGGCTATTCGCGGTGTTGGGCGATCCCGTTGGACAGGTGCAGGCCCCCGTGCTACTGAACCGCCTCTTCCTGGAACTTAACGCGGACGCGGTCACGATTCCCGTGCACGTCAGACCGGGACAGTTGAAGACCGTGGTCGAAGGGCTCAAGCGCATGGAGAACCTCGACGGGATTGTGGTCACTATCCCGCACAAGTTCGCCATCTGCTCGCACGCCGACCGGGTCAGTACGACGGTCGGGTTGGCAGGCTCCGCCAACGTCCTGCGGCGCGATCCCGACGGCAGTTGGTTCGCCGAGAACTTGGATGGCTTGGGATTCGTGCAGGGCCTGCGCGCGCAGGCGCACGAACCAGCCGGCAAACTCGTCGCACTTTTCGGCGCTGGAGGAGCGGGGGCAGCAATTGCCACAGCGCTCGTTCAAGCGGGCGTCAGACGCGTGATGCTGACCGACACATTGGCGAGCAGGGCCGACGATCTGGCCGACCGCTTGAATGCATACAAGCCAGAGGTAGCGATTTCTTTGGCGAACCCGACTTTGAATGACGTGGACATGGCGATCAATGCAAGTCCGGTCGGACTGAATGCGCACGATCCCGTTCCGTTCCCTATCGATGATTTGCCGCGGCATGCGATCGTTACCGACATCATCATGAAACCGGCCGAAACCCGACTGCTCAAGTGTGCGGTCAAACGCGGGCTCAAGACGCACCCCGGCATTCACATGCTAACGCCGCAAATCCAACTGTATGCCGAGTTCTTCGGTGTAACGAGACCCGTTCACGGCAATTGTTGATTCGAATGGCGGGTCGTCGCGGTACTTCGCGGCCTTCCTGAGCGGGTGCGGCGCATCGGTACCGATTGCAGATAGCATCCGCACAAGTAGGTCCATGCCGCGACGATCTGGTCAGGGGTACCAGGAATTCATCTGCGGCGCTCATGGCCGGGACTCGACGCTCCAAAACGCGATGTCGCAGTGCGATGCATCCGGCCTGCTGCCCTCGGAGGCCGCGGCCGAAATTGCCACCCTCATCGACGCCGTGAACGCCTGGCAGGAACACTTCGCGCAGGCCGGCGTGACAGAGCGCGACATCGAGGGCCTGGCCGAGCGCATCGACAGCGAAGCGCTCCTAAGCCAACGCGCCGGCTTCGACCAGGCCCGGTTTCAGTTCACGCCGGCCAAGAGAAAGCGAGCAAGCCCCTTCCGGCGCCCTTGAAATCCTCGCACGACACACCAGTCCCTGCCCAAGCGCGTGGTACCAACTGAAGCCGTTCGATGCGCGGCTCGCGTTCTGTCGCCTGCGGGATCGAAGCAGCCGCGTGGGGATGCGCTGGGCATGGTAGCAGGGATGGAGACAATGTGCGGCACGCACCCGGAGGGCTGAAATTGGTCGGAGAACAACGGCTGCAAGCAGCTAAGCGTCGGTTTTTTCTGCCATCTCAAGTGCATCGCCTACCTCAACTTCACGACATCAGGTATGGCACTCATGGTGCCTAGCGTCCAGAATGCTCCGTCGCAAACCCGGGCATTGGGATGCTTGCCAGGAATAAAAATGCATAGCGGAGTTTGGACGGCCCCGTTCAGCGGGTAAGCCCAGCGATATATGCCGAATGTCTGTCTGGTGCACGGGAACCGACATGTCGCGCACAGTGCATAGTCGCCCGCTTCGGGTCAATTCCAGTCACTCAGAAGCGATTCACGAATGCCCCCTCACAGGGCGGACAAGAGAAGTTCATCGACCATGCTTCGAGCTTCCGCGGTCTGGTTTTGACAGGTGGTCCCTCGCGCTGCCTAGTCGCCGCCGACCGAAAGGTGCTGCCCCAAGGCCTGCATCAGGATCTCGTGGATTCGCTCACACCATTCCGGGAGGAAGTTTCGGGACGCGTGTCGATTTGATAGTGACTCGCACGTCGGTGTGATGGCCGCCTTGCTGTTTCAGCGAAGCCGCCCCGGGTCACGAACTTGTTGATACGAGAAGCCCCAGTCACGTCTACGCCAACTGGCTGGTCGTTGCCTGTGGTTTGGCAATAGTTCGTGCGATTTCGCACAGAGCAACAAATAGCGAGTCACTAGTCTGGATCATCAGAACGCGCCGTTGCTTCGAACGGTGCGCACCGGTCTCAGTGGAGAATCGGATGGATCGCTTCTACCTGTTCGACCCGTCGTTCCGCCCCAGCGCGACCATGGGACGCGTACCCATTTATAGCAGCACGCCCGAGCGCGCCGCGGCGTCGCAAATGACCGCATTTACCACGGCCCTGCAGGCATACACCGGCCAGGTCTTCAATAACTACGATACGCTACACGATTTCTCGGTACGGGAATATCGGACGTTCTGGCAATGCTTCGTGCAGTGGTCGCAGGGGCTTGCGTGGTCCGGCAGCTCCGAGCCGGTCTGCGTCGGCGACGAGTGCGAGTATGCACGCTTCTTCCCGCAGGTCCAACTGAACTACGCGGACAACCTGCTTGGCTTGGCGATAGCGACGCCCGACACACCTGCGCTGACCGCATGTCACGCAGATGGCCGACGTGTACGCCTGACCCGCGGCGAACTGCGCAATCGGGTAGCTCGTCTTGCGCATGCTCTTTCGGAGTTGGGGCTGCGCGATGGGGACCGCGTGGTTGGCGTGATGCGCAACGACGCGGATGCGGTCGTTGCCGCGCTGGCCGTCACCGCGCTCGGTGCAACGCTGTCGACCGCCGCGGCCGAGATGAGCGTCGAGACGATCCTCGATCGCTTCGCGCCGCTAGCGCCGCGACTGCTGTTCGCGCACGCTGCGGATCGGGCGTTCGACACAGGCATGTCGCTGGCGGATAACGTCGCCGATCTGGCTGCCGCGTTGCCGTCGCTGCAGGGCGTCGTCCGGCTCGACGACGGAACCTTGCCGGACACCGTCAAGCAGCGGGTCTATTCGCTTGGCGAACTGATCGACAGTGGCGATGCCGGGAGCTTCGTGTGGCGGCGTTTCCCATTTAACCATCCGCTCTTCATCATGTTCTCGTCGGGCACTACCGGCAAGCCGAAGTGCATCGTGCATGGCGCCGGCGGCAGCCTGCTCGAGCATCTGAAGGAGCATCGGCTGCACTGCGACCTGCGGCCCGGCGATCGCTTGTACTTTCACACCTCCTGCGCGTGGATGATGTGGAACTGGCAGTTGTCGGCGCTCGCGTCCGGGGCCGAGATCGTTACGTATGACGGCCCGATCTCGACGGTCGATGCGTTGTGGCGCCTCGTCGCCGACGAGCGGGTTACCGTGTTCGGCACAAGTCCCGCGTACCTGAAGATGTGCGAGGACGCGGGCCTGGTGCCAGGGCAGCAATTCGATCTCGGCGCACTGCGCGCGATGATGTCGACCGGTGCGGTGCTGTTCGACGCGCAGTTCGAATGGGTGCGCGATCACGTGAAGCCGCTGCCCCTGCAGTCAATCTCGGGCGGCACGGACATTCTTGGCTGCTTTGTGCTGGGGAATCCGAACCTGCCGATCTATGCGGGGGAAGCCCAGTGCAAGAGCCTTGCGCTTGATGTTCAGGCGTGGGAACAGGGTGCCCGCACCTGCCGAACCGGCGAGCTGATCTGCGCGAATCCGTTTCCGTCGCGTCCGCTCGGCTTTTTTGGCGACACGGACGGCAAGGGGTTTCACGCTGCCTATTTCACCAGCAACGCAGGTGTCTGGACGCACGGCGATCGCATCGAATTCTCGCCGGAAGGCACTGCGCGGCTGCATGGCCGTTCCGATGGCGTACTGAATGTTCGCGGCATCAACGTTGGTCCGGGCGAAATCTATCGTGTGCTGAGCGATATCCGGGAAATTCGCGAGGCGCTGGTGGTCGAGCAGCGGTCACGCGCTGCACCGCCTGACGCCACGCGCGCGCAAAGGTACGACCAGCGCATCGTGCTGCTGCTGGTCTTGCAGGATGGCGTCGCGCTGACGGGCGCGCTGGCCGCCCGAGTGCGCCGCGACCTCGCACGTCGTGCGTCGCCCACGCACGTGCCGGACCGGATCATCGCCGTCGATGCGTTGCCGGTCACGCATAGCGGCAAGCTGTCCGAAGCGGCCGCGCGCGATGCGGTCAACGGCTTGCCGGTCGGTAATGCCGCGGCGTTACGCAATCCCGGATGCCTCGACTCGATCCGGAACCATCCGGCACTGAACCTGGCGGCGCGCGAATTGCCACCCGCCGGCGAGTCCCGCGAACAACTAGAACGTCATTTGCAGGTGCTGTGGGAGAAGCTGTTCGACTTCGCGCCGATCGGTCACGACGACAACTTCTTCGAACTGGGTGGTCATTCGCTGCTCGCTGCGCGGTTGCTCGCCGACGTGCATCAGTCGACCGGGCGCACGATCCCACTCGCGACGCTGCTGATCGCGCCGACGATCGCGCGCCTCGCCGCGGCGATCGACGAGGGCGAACTGCAGCCGCCGTCGCCGATCCTCGTGCCCGTGCGCGCCGGCACCGGGACGCCGCTATTCCTCGTGCATGGCTTGAGCGGCTCGGTGATGGAATGTTGGGGGCTGGTCTGCGCGCTGCGTAGTCCGCGCCCGGTCTATGGACTGCAGGCACGGGGCCTTGACGGCGAGCAGCCGACACAGCGGTGCGTCGAAGATATGGCGGCCAGCTACATCGAACAGATGCGCACCGTGCAGCCGGGCGGACCGTACGCGCTGGCCGGCTACTCGTTCGGCGGGCTGGTCGCGCTCGAGATTGCACAACAGCTGATGCGCGCTGGCGAGCACATCGAATTCCTGTGCCTGCTCGATACCTATGTGCACGAGCATTTCCTCCCATGGCATGCTTGGCTGCGGCACCGCTGCAGCTATTTGAGCTACCAGTGGCGCAAGCTGCGCGCGGTGCCTGCGGCGCAGCTTTTCGGTTACCTGACGTACATGCTCGGGAAGGCGGCCGATCGCGCGGGGATGAGCCTCGGGCGCATGACGCGCCGGCCGGACGCCTACACCGAATCGTTTCCGCCTGCGCTTTGGCGCGTGCGCGAAGCGATGAGACAAGCAACGACGACCTACCGGCCGCGGCCGTATCACGCCGGCCCGATTGTCTATGTGCGCGCGGCGATTCGACACCAGGATTGGGGCGATCCGATATCGCTGTGGCGGCGTGTCGCGCGCGACGGCTTGATGATTGCCGAAGTGCCCAGCGGCCATGGCGATATGCTCGTCGAACCAAACTTGCAGGTCGTCGCGGCGCTACTGGACGAGGGGTTGGCAAACCCGTGACGCGGCGGGCGTGTTTCATGAGGCGCCGCAAGGCGTGAGCGGGGATCGAACGGCATGCAGCACGATATTGTCACCGCACGGAACGTGGTACGTACCGCATCTCTTCTACTGCCTGATCCGAGCCGCCTCACGTTGCCGGAAGGAGCCGTACATGTGTGGGTACTGCATGACGCTCTTATCGACCCGGTATGTTCGACGCTTGCCCACACGCTTTCGCCGGATGAGCGACAGCGTGCCCGAGCCTACAGACACGAAAGGCATCGCAATCACTTCATTGCCCGGCGGAGCCTTCTCCGCTGGCTGATCGGCGGCTACCTGACCTGCAAACCCGAATCCCTGCGCTTTAGTGTTGCGCCGTTTGGCAAGCCCGCCTTGCAGTGGCCGCACGCTGCAAGGCTCGCGTTCAGTGTTTCCCACACTGACGGGATGACGCTGCTCGCTTTCGCATGGGATTGCTGCGTCGGTGTGGACGTGGAGCGGCGGATTGACGGCGTAGACGTTACGGGCGTTGGACGCGGACTATTCTCTCCGATCGAGGAGAAGGTGCTTGACCCGACACGACCTGATTTGGCTGCAACCCTGCTCAGTATCTGGATCCGAAAGGAAGCCCTGCTGAAGGCGCTCGGCACGGGCCTCTCCGGCGAGCCGAACGCCTATACGACCGAAGACGACTTGCTACGCGGCGAGGGCCGCTGGTGTGCTTCGCATAACGGCACAACCATTTCCGGCTGGACGTGCCTTGACCTCGTACTCGGGCCCGAAGTCCGCGGAGCGCTGGCCGTGTCGTTTGAAGACGCAAGCGTCACCCTCCACCGTTGCTCGTTATCGACCTGGGCAAACAGCTGACCAATTCGACGGCAATGCCGCATTAACGCTGGGCCTACGAGATGCGCGATCGAACAACCAGGAAGATACATTTGAATGGTTGTCTCGGAATCAGGGTTGCCATACAGCCTGAAGTGAAGGTCTGTTAGCTGTCCAGAGTCTCCCTTGATTGTCTCTATCACCTCGTACTTAAGGTGCACGACGCCGATCGGATACTCCAACTCTCCACGATGCGCGGCCTGAACGCCGCTGCTGCGCACCAAGTACGCACTGATCATTTGAACAGCCAGTGTGCAACGAGCCGTGTATAGCGCGGCATCACCACGTAGACCATCAGGAACACGATGGCCGCCGCGACGGCTGCCTTGTCGATGAACGAGTCATGGGCGAAACCGAGGCGCGCAAGCACCGGCACGACGCCCCATGGCACGACGATGCTGAGCGGCAGGATGGCGCTCCACGTGATGAGCCACTGCTTCCACGCGGTTGGGATCTTGACCCGTGCGTTCTTTGGAGTGAACCAGAAATCGAGGCCAGTCCTGATCTCGTATCGGTCGCCTTGCCGCAGCGATGACCGCATTCTCTCAATATGTTGGCGACGCACATCGGATTCCATCCAAGCGTTGAGGCTCCTGAAGTCGGCGAAGCGGACAATGGTCGCATACTCGCGGCTCGTGCCGACCGGACGGATCACATCGGTGCTTAGGTAGCCGGAAAACCTGGAGCATGCGGCTCGGATGTCCGCGAGCCACGCTTCATACTGCTCGGCGGCGTCGGGCTCGACCTCGTGAACAATGATGCTCGTCACGATTTCCTGCGGATTGAAGGTAGTCGGGTTCATCGCACTCCCGGTGGCGCCTGCATCGAGGACGTTCATGTCGGTTTGATCATGTCACGCGCATAGGCGAGGCCCGTGCCATACCCGCCACCATGCTCGACCACGATCGAGCGAGCCTTCTCATAGGTGTCATGACGGGTCCAATCCCTCTGGAATTCGAGAAGGACCTGGAGCCAGGAAGTCATGACTGCGCCAGCGCAAGCCATCCGTCGCAACGCAAGATCATGGCTTGTTGGTGTCAGCCCGCCGCAAGCATCGGCCGCAACGTATACCTGATATCCCTCGGACAGCGCTGACAGCACCGGGAAGCTCACGCAAGCCTCCGTCAGCATGCCCGCGATGATCAGCGTACGCTTTCCGGTAGCCGTAATCGCGCCGCGCACTGCATCGTCTTCCCAAAGATTCATGTTGCGGCGCTCAATCGGCGTGACGTTTGGCAGCACGTCTCTAAAAGCCGGCATCAATGGGCCGCTGTACACCTTCGAGGCTGAAGTGGAGACCACAACCGGCAAGTCAAAGGCGACCGCGGTCTTCGCGAGCGCAAGGCCATTACTGCGCAGAATCTGGGGGTCTTGAGAACCCGCGGCGAACGCAAGGCCCGCCTGTTCATCAACGAGGATCAATGCGCAATCGGCGGGGTCGAGCAACGGTAGTTTGGACATGGGAGTTCTCTTGTTCATTTGAGACCGCGATCTTGTTTCATGCCGCGGTCTGCGATCAATCCGCCCACAGCTAGCGTGCCAGCGAGGATGCCGAGAGAAGATGACGTATGGGCATGCTTCAGGAATCCGCTCGCAAACGCGAATGCGGCGAACTCCCATTTGCTAGCAATCTTCCTTACGCTCTTCATCGTCAGTCGGGATTGAAGTGGGCAGTCGGCCCGGTCTCTGAAATGACTGGACGCCCCTTGGAACGTCCAGCCCGCGAATGCAGTATTAGCGCTCGATCACCTGCGCATGGACCGGCGCCAGCGACTCGTGCTTCGTGGCGGTGCGCTGCTCGGCCTTGTGGACCATCGTGTAGGCGTAGTCCACGCCCATGCCGTAAGCACCCGAGTGTTCCTTGGCCACCTTCATTACCGCGTCGTACGTGTCACGGTTCTTCCAGTCGCGCTGCCATTCCAGCAGGACCTGCTGCCAGGTCACCGGCACCACGCCGGCCTGCACCATGCGCTGCATCGCGTAGTCGTGCGCTTCCTTGGTGGTGCCGCCCGAGGCGTCGGCCACCATGTAGATCTCGTAGTTGCCTTCGAGCATCGCGCACAGCGCGAACGTGGTGTTGCAGACCTCGGTCCACAGGCCGGCGACGATCACCTTCTTGCGGCCATTGGCGGCCAGTGCGTCGCGCACCTTCTGGTCGTCCCAAGAGTTCATCGAGGTGCGCTCGAGCGTCTGCTTGCCCGGGAACACGTCGAGCAGTTCGGGGTAGGTATAGCCCGAGAACGAGTCAGACTCGACCGTGGTGATGGTGGTCGGGATGTCGAAGATCTTGGCCGCCTTGGCCAGGCCAACCACGTTGTTCTTCATGGTCTGGCGGTCCATCGACTGCACGCCGAAGGCCATCTGGGGTTGATGGTCGATGAAGATGATCTGGCTGTTGTGCGGGGTCAGGACTTCGAGCTTGGCGTTGGACATGGCGTTCTCTCCATTCGATGTGATTCAATTTGGCTGATGTTTCTTCGCGGCGTAAATTTGTTTCTGTGCTGCCATGGACGGAACTATAGCGTCGATAGCTTTGCTCAAAGTGATCGATTCACGGATATGTTATTCAAATATTTTGAATACATGAGCCCACCGAACGGACACTCCGGAGTACGGTGAGGGATACGACTGCACCTCTGCGCCTCTGCCAGGCCATAAGCATTCATACAGGCCCGGTTAGCGCTCCGTCAGACGAACCGTGGGATGGGTCGTCGCTGCGGCGTCTGGTCCGGGAGCGCGATCTCTTCCCGATCGATGTAGCACCACCCCCATCCCTCAGGGGGGTCATATCCCTCAATGATTGGGTGCCCGGTTTTCTCGAAATGCGCGCGGGCATGCTTGAGTGGAGAGTTATCACAGCAGCCAACGTGACCGCAGGTTCGGCACAGCCGAAGATGCACCCACGGGCTGCCCACCTTGAGGCACTCTTCGCAACCCAGGGCGCTTGGCACGACATCACGGATCGTATCCGTATGGTCACAGGTCTTCATGCCACTTCCTTTGACAGTCTGCTGAGGTAAGCGTGGATTTGGGAGATGGCAGCGGCGCCATCGCCGACTGCGGCGGCAACTCGCTTGGTCGAGCCAGCGCGGACGTCGCCGATTGCAAAGACGCCAGGCATGCTGGTCTCGAGCGATGCGTCCGATGCGCCAGTAAGAATGAAACCCTTGTCGTCCGTCGCAACCGAGCCATTGAGCCAGCGGGTATGCGGCGTCGCACCGATGAACAGGAACAGGTGGCAGATCGCATAGTGTGTCGAGGTGCCGCTGGCGCGATCGCGAACAGTAGCGCTGGCGAGCCTGTCGCCACTGGCGGCAAGTTCGGTCAGATCCGTACCGACATGAATCTCTACGTTGGACAGTGCCGAGATGCGGTCGATGAGGTAGCGGGACATGGTCGCCGACAGGTCTCGCCTGACGAACACGTGAAGTCGCTTCACGTGTGGCGCGAGAAACACGATTGCCTGGCCCGCCGAGTTACCGCCGCCGACAAGAGCGATTTCCTTGCCAGCACACAAGCGGGCTTCGATTGGGGACGCCCAATAGGAAACGCCGGAGCCCTCGAAATGTGCGAGACCGGCAATGTCGGGGTGTCGGTAGGCGGCGCCCGAGGCAATCACGACGGTACGCGCTGCCACCGTCGAGTCGTCCGAAAGCTTGAGCGCCAGCCGATTCTCGTAGCGATCGAGCCGCACCACGCTCACAGGGATGGCCACCTCAGCACCGAATTTGAGGGCCTGGGTGAATGCGCGGCCAGCGAGCGCCTGCCCGGAGATGCCGGTAGGAAAGCCAAGATAGTTTTCGATTCGCGCCGACGCGCCGGCCTGGCCGCCCATGGCACGCTCGTCCAGAACGACCACCGAGAGGCCTTCCGACGCGCCATAGACCGCTGCGGCCAGCCCGGCCGGTCCCGCGCCGACGATGGCAACGTCGTAGGTCTTCTGCTGCCCGAGCTTGGGGATGATGCCGAGACAGGCCGCCAGCTCCCGCTCATCGGGCCGCTTCAGCACGCTGCCGCCAGGGCAGACCACCAGCGGCAGGTCGGTGGGGAGAAGCGCCATCCGCTCGATAAAGCTGCGGCCCCCACCATCGACTTTGGGATCCATGACGTGGTTGGGATAGCCGCTGCGGGTCAGGAAGCCTTGGAGGCGCAGAAGATGCGCATCGTCTGGCGCACCAATCAGGATCGTGCCCGAGCCGCCGTGTTCGATCAGCCTGACACGGCGCAAGATCAGCGCGCGCATGACGATCTCACCGACCTCCGCCGATCCGATCATCAGCGCTCGCAAATACGGCGGATCGAACGGAAGCAGGGTGGCGCCGCCACGACCGGCTCGCGCCGAGGCGAGCGACGCACGGCCGTCAATCTGGCTGACTTCTCCCGTGAACTGCCCTGCGCGATGGGTGGTGATTGGCGCTTCCTCGTCAAGGCCATCCCGGCGCAGAACGTCGATCGAGCCATCCAGCACGAGCCAGACGGGCACATTCCTGTCTGCCGTGGCGAAGACAATCTCACCCGCCGCAAAATATCGCGGCGGACCGCTTGCGAACCGGCGCGCCGCCTCAACCTGGATCGGTGTCAGGACGGGGAATATCTGGTGCCTGCGCTCTCCGACACCGTCTGCGTGCTGCTCGATCATACGAGCGTTCTCCTCTCGAGAGCGGCGTCCGGTGGGTTTATTGCCAAGCACCGTCGGCTTCGCGTGAACCCGGTCAGCGTCACGCCAGGCGAGTTTCGATCGGCAACCCGGGGCTCAACGTTTTCGTGACGGGCGTGCGCTCGGCAATTTCCGCCAGACGCGCTTTCTGGCTGTCCTCCAGGCCTCTGATCACTAGCGTCCGCTCGATGCGCCACTCGTCCGTCCCGACTAGCCGCAGGGAGACATCGAGCGACTCAAGGGCCCAACCTTTGCGTTCGGCATACATTTTGAGCGTGATGGCGGTGCACGCTCCCAGGCTTGCAAGCAGTAAATCGTAAGGGGCCGGTCCGGCACCTTGCCCGCCGCGCGCGTGGGGTTCATCGGCCGTGATTGCGTGGCCGGATACGACGATGTTCGTGCGATAGGGCGTCGATCCAATCTGGGCGGTGCCGTGTGTCATGGTTCCTGCCTCCACTGCACGATGTGGGATGTTGGATGAACTGGCTTTGCTGGAGTATCTTCGCAAAGCGTCTGATATACCAATCATCCTTTGGTATGGTCGATCGGCTCGGCGGCATTTCGGGATACCCGAAGTCAACAGGTACGCAGAGACGGCGCAGCACAAGCGGCAAATCAATCCATGCGCGCGGGCAAGGCTTCGGCCAGCGTATCCACGGCCAGCCGCACCTTGCGTGACAGGTGTGGTGTCTGCGGCCACGTGGCGTAGAGACTGCCGGCCAGAACGCGCTCGCGGATCAGCCAATGTCGCCTCCTCTCGGCTGGCGCCTTCCTCAAGGGCGGTTGGGGCGATCTCGTCGGCGCGCCGTCCACATGGCCGAAAACGGATGTCGACGCGATCTGGCTCGATAGCTCACGGGCCGGAGATCATGTTGATCGGGAGATCGAACATGACCTGAGAGAGCTGAACCGGCAGGCTAATTGGTCAGCGAAGAATCAGTGCCGGCGCATATCCGAAATGGGGTGCGGGTTCAACCGGTCGATGCAACGAATTGATGGAATCGTTCATCCATTTAGAGCCGTTCACTTGAGCTTACGTAAGACGGTTGGCGCGGGTCGGGTAACACGCGTGCGACCGTCTTGAGCAAGCCAAGTCGCCGCCCGACTTCGTCGAGCCCTGGAAAGAACTCGCCGGAATTGGCCAGGGAGGGATTGGAGGTCGTCCAGTTGCCCACCGAAAGGCCCATCGAAGCCAGGCCATCCTGGCACATCTGCGCCACGGTTTCGGCCTTGAGCACGCGGCCGTTGGGCTCGGCCCCGTCATTGAGGATCATGCGGATGAACGTCATGTACTCGCCCACGGTGGCGTACAGGCCGTGGCCGCCCATATCCATCGGCGGCGGCTCGGGCAGCACGAGGTCTGGCAGCGGGGTCAGCTTGCCGTCGGCGGCGCGTTCGTGAATCGTCACGCGGCGGGCCTTCATGGATTCGGTCAGCCCGAACTTGATTTCCACCATGCCCAGCGGGTCGAAGATGCGTGCTTTCATCACCTCGCCCAACCGTCTTCCGCGCTTATGGTTGTCGCTTGCATGGCCTTCCGCACAGGAGGAAGCGATCCAAGCGTCGTCAATTTAGGGGAGACGGGCCACATGGCGTGTACGATTCCGGCATCTGCCTGTTCGGATCAGGCAGAAATCTGCGGGCTGCAATATGCCGCTGCCCGGTCCGCCCCACACATGGCCTTCCCGCGCGGTAAGCCATGCACCGTGACCACAATCACCTTGGCTCGCGGTGGCGGATCGAACGCGGCGTGCAATGGCGGGGGCGTTGTCCGCCTTCTCTGCAATTCGCAGGCGGACTGTGGCTTGCCGCCGCCGCGCTTGCCAGGTTGGTTAGTCATAGTTTCGGAAACGCCTTGACCACGTGCCGCAACAGGCTGGTGGCGACTGGCGAGAGCGGCCGTCCGGCTCGCGTGACGACGTGGATCCGGCTGTTGTTCAGGATCGGATTGGCAAGCGGCAGCGATATCAGGTCGGTGAACTGTGCGCCCTTCAGCGGAATCGAGCGTGGCGTCATGATGTAGCCGAGCCCCATCGCTGCAAATTCCCACAGCACCTTGAACGAGTTGGTGACGAGCATCGGCTTCAGGGTGATGTGCTCGTCCAGTTCCGCTGCCTGCACGTGCTTGCGCACGCCGAACGACTCGACCAGCGCCGCGCCCTGGTGCTGCGCCAGTTCCACCAAGGTCAGCGCGCTGCGGTGGTGCGCCAGGGGGTGGCCCTTGCTAACGTGAACGCGGATCGGGGACAGCCGCGAATAATGCGAGCGCAGGCGCGCGTCGTTGGGCGGCTGGAACACCAGGCCAATGTGTGCCATGTCTTCCACGATGCAGCGGACCGTTTCCTCGGTCCCGGCCACCCGGACGTTGTAGGTCACGTCAGGATGCCCGATCAGGAAGTCGCGCAGCACCGGCTCGAGCACCATGTCGATGAAGCCCTCGCCAAATATCAGCTCGATGTGCCCGCGCTGGGCGTTCTTCAGGCTGTTGACCTCGGCGAGGAATGTGTCGTGCAGATCCTGCTGGCGGCGGGCGAACAGGGCGAGCATGCGCCCGGCGTCGGTGACGACGACGCCCCGCCCGCGCCGCTCCAGCAGCGTCAGGCCCGTGTCCTGCTCCAGTTTGGCCACGGCGCGACTCACCATCGACGGGTCCACCGAGAGCACATCCGCCGCGCCGCGCACCGACCCCGTCTCGATGATCTGGAGCAGGCACAGCGCCCGCTTCCGATCCAGCACGTCTCCCATCCGTTCTTCCATTGCGCCGACATCTCAAATGTTGTGGTTCGAATGTTGTCATTTATACAACAATTCGTCCCCTCAGCTGTCATGGATGCGACGGACACATCTGCAGATAATGGCGTGAATCACCTTGATCGACGACAACCATGACCGAATCCGCCCGCGCCCACTTGAGACGATCCATCGAGGCCATCGCGCCAGAATTCGTCGCGATTCGCCGCCAGATCCACGCGCATCCCGAGCTGGCGTTCGAAGAGCGGCGCACCGGTGACCTCGTCGCGGAGCTGTTGGCAGCCTGGGGCTACGAGGTCCATCGCGGCCTGGGCACGACCGGCGTGGTCGGCAGGCTAAGCAAGGGCCAGGGAACGCGGACGTTGGGCATTCGCGCCGATATGGATGCGCTGCCTATCCAGGAGAAGACGGGGCTGGACTATGCCAGCACCCTGCCCGGAAAAATGCACGCCTGCGGGCACGACGGACACACGGCCATCCTCCTGTGCGCCGCGCGGCATCTGGCCGAGTCCGTCGACTTCAACGGGACGCTGAACCTGATCTTCCAGCCCGCCGAGGAAAACGAAGGCGGCGCGCTGCGCATGCTGGAGGACGGTCTGTTCGAGCGCTTCCCCTGTGATGAGATCTACGCCCTGCACAACGCCCCGGGCCTGCCGGTCGGCCAGATCGGCCTCATCGCCGGTCCGGCCATGGCCTCGTTCGACCGTGCCACGGTGACGCTGACCGGCCGCTCGGCCCATGGTGCCATGCCACACCATGGCATCGACGTGATGCAGGGCGCGGCCAGCATGGTGCTCGGGCTGCAGTCCATCGTAAGCCGCGAGATCGACGCGCTGAAGTCGGCGGTCATCACCGTGGGCTCCATCCAGGCGGGCGCAACCTACAACGTGGTGCCTGAGAGCGCGACGATCAAGATCGGGGTGAGAGCGCTCGACCCCAAGGTGCGCACCCACATCGAAACGCGCCTGCGGGACTTCGTGGCGGCTCAGGCGCGCAGCTTCCAGCTTCAGGCCGAAGTCGTCTATGAGCGCAAGTATCCGGTGCTGGTCAATCACGACCGCCAGACGGAGCGCGCGCGGGAAGTGGCGGTCCGGCTGCTGGGTGAGGACAACGTCGTGTCCCGCGGACCCGTGATGGGCAGCGAGGATTTCGCCTGCATGCTGGAGCATCGCCCCGGCGCCTACATCCGGCTCGGCAACGGCCTCGGCCAGGATGGCGGCTGCATGGTCCACAACCCCTTGTACGACTTCAACGACAGGGCCCTGCCGGTAGGCGCAGCGTTCTGGGCCAGCTTGACGCAAAGCTACCTCGCCTGACAAATTCAATAACGGGAGACAACCATGACCACACAGACGCGCCGCCGCTTCCTCCAATACGCTGGCCTGACCGCAGGCTCGACGGTACTTGCCGGCCTGCCCGCCTTTGCGGAGCAGACCTTCCCGAGCCGGCCGCTGTCGCTGGTGGTTCCCTACCCCGCTGGCGGTGCCAGCGATACGTCCGCGCGCATCTTCGGGGAATCCATCGGCAAGAGCGTGAAGCAGCAGGTAGTCGTCGAAAACTACGGAGGCGGCACCGGGCTGATCGGTGCCAATAAGGTACTGGCCGCGCCGGCTGACGGGTACACCTTCTTTCACGGCTCGATCAACGAAGTGTTCCTTTCCCCGCTGCTGAATCCAGCGGCCCGCTACAAGCCCCAGGACTTCATGCTTGCCGCCCCGATTAGCGACGCCAGCATCGTGCTCCTCATCCGCAGCGGCATCCCGGCCGACTCGCTGGACAAGTTCCTGGACGTGGCGAAACAGAACAAGAGCAAGCCGCTGACCTACGCGACCGTCGGCATCGACTCGATCTATCACCTGATGGGCGACGCACTCGGCGCCCGCATCGGCGCGCCCTTCCTGCACGTGCCCTACAAGGGGGCAGCCCCCGCGCTGCAGGGCCTTGCCGGCGGGGAGGTGGATTTTGCCATCCTGCCCTATCAATCGAGCTTCGACAGCATGCAGGAACAGGGCCGGCTCAAGGTGCTGACAAGCTTCTCCAGGTCGCTGCCCGCGCCGCTCAAGCATATTCCGCTGATCTCGCAAAGCCGGCAGGTCCCCGACTTCGAATACGCGATCAGCGGGGGCTACTTCGTCAAGCAGGGCACACCTGCCGACCGGATCGCAGTGCTGCGCAAGGCGATCGGCGAAGCGCTGGCCAAGCCGGAGATCCGGGCCAAGCTGGAAGCCGAGGGCCGCGCCGTCGCGCAGCCCATCGACAATCAGGCGCAGGCGAACCAGCTCTTCGACCAGTACATGGGTCGTGTTTCGCAGCTCATCCGCAACGTGGGGCGCAAGACTGCCGCCTGACTTCCGGCCGAGTGGCACCGGGGCTCGTGCCGCACATAGGGCAGTCCATCGAGGGCGGCAACAACCGACTGATCGACGAAATCCCAAACGCGAAACTCATCGTGCCGAAGCGGATGCGTCGTGATCCTCTCGAAGGCAACCGATTCGGCCCGGCCCACTTCCCAAAGATGACAACGGTTCGGAACAATTAACGCGCCAGGACACGCGCAAGAGCGATCATCCCTGACTCAATTGCGTCGCTGCCGACAGATGCAAAACCCAACACCAGCCCCGACGGCGCCGGACGGTCAATCGCGTAGAGCGACAATGGTCGTGTCTCGATGCCCTCGCGCGCCAAGCGGCGCGCCACGTCGGCATCATCGATGCCGGGCGGCAAGAAGGCCGGCGCGTCGAGTCCCGCAACGATTCGAGGAACATGCAGCAGTCCGGAAAGACGCCGATCGGCAGTGCTTTTCAGCGCTTCGGCACGCTCGCCGTACAGCATGCGCATGCGCCGGATGTGGCGCCCGAAATGGCCGTCCGCGATGAATTCATGCAGTACCGACTGCTGATCCAGTGGGACATGCCGCGCTGTCAACGACAACGCGGCCACGAACGGATCGACAAACCGGTCAGGCAAGATCGCATACGCGGTCCGTAACCCAGGAAACAGCAATTTGCTGAATGTGCCGCAGTAGATCACGCGTCCGTCGTGGTCGAGGCTCTTCATTGCGGCCAGCGGATTGCCTTCGAAGCGGTATTCGCTGTCGTAGTCGTCTTCGATGATGACGGCGTCTCGATCCCGTGCCCATTCGAGCAGCGACAATCGCCGTTCAAGCGCGAGCGGCGGTCCGAGCGGTGCTTGCCGCCCTGCCGTGACGTAGGCTAGACGCGCGTCGGGCGCGTGCTGTCGTGCCCATTCCACGTCGATGCCCCCCGCATCGACAGGCACACCGACAACCCGGGCGCCCGCGGCCTCGAGCACGAAGCGCGCGCCCGGATATCCCGGATCTTCGATCCACGCGGCGTCGCCCGGATCGAGCAGCAGACGCGCGCCCAAATCGATAGCCTGCTGGACGCTGCCGAGCACCACGACGCTATCTGCCGTGCACGTAATACCTCGCGACATGCCCACGTACTCGGCAATCGCCGCGCGCAGCGGCCGATATCCTTGCGCCTCACCGTCGCCAAGCAGATCTCGTCGAGTCCGGCGCGTGCGTTTCGCTGCCAGCCGCGCCCACAGGTCGAACGGAAACGCATCGAGATCGGGCTGGCTGGCACGAAAAGCCCGAGCGGGACTCGTGCGGCCGCTCACCTGAAAGGCGGTTCGCGCAAGCAGACGGCCGCGGGCCGAGAGCGCAATGGCACGTGGTCGCGCGTCGTCAACGTTATCGCCATGGCGGTCATGCGCGCCTGACCGTCCGTCGCGCGTCTTGATCGACGGCCGATCGCTGCTGTCGATACGTCGATCCGGCAATTCGGACGTGACGAAACTGCCTCGTCCGACAGCCCCCGTCAGATACCCTTCGGCCGTGAGTTGTGAAAACACGCCTAGTACCGTGCCGCGAGATAACGCAAAACGTGCCGCGAGATCGCGCGACGAAGGTAGACGCGCCCCTGACGACAGCCGGCCCATCAGAATGGCAGTGCGCAGTTCGTCATATAGCCAGCGTTGCAATGACATCCCGTTCGGTCGCGGCGCAAGTGCAAGTTCGATCTGTTCGGCTCGGCGCATCGTTGCCTTTCCATAATGGCTCAATCAATTTCTCGATAATGGACCTTTTTTGCGACCATTAACAACCCTATCCTGCTCTTCATCAAAAAATGCGACATACCGTTGCATCGTTCGCAATCGCAAACAGGAGAAGAGAGATGAAGCACAGGGTTTTTGTGGCCGGAGCAAGCGGCGCCATTGGCACCGCACTGGTGCCCCTGCTAATCGCGGCGGGCTATACGGTGTTCGGCAGCACCCGGCGCCCCCACCGGGCGAAGAACCTCGAAGACGCTGGTGTCACGCCGGTCGTCGTGGACGTATTCGATGTGGACGCGCTACGCGACGCGTTGGGTCGCATCGCGCCGCATAGCGTGATTCATCAATTGACCGATTTGCCGTTCGGGCTGGATCCCGCCCGCATGGCTCAGGCGGTGACCGCCAACGCCCGGATTCGCGACGAAGGAACGCGTAACCTGGTTGCAGCGGCCATTTCAGCCGGTAGCAAGCGGATGATTGCGCAAAGCATCGCGTGGGCGTATCGACCAGGCGGGACGCCCTACGATGAAAGCTGCGCACTCGATATCGATGCGCATAGCCCGCGCGGTACTAGCGTGCGGGGCGTCGCGGCACTGGAGCGCCATGTGTTGGAAACGGCGCCACTGACTGGGACCGTACTCAGGTATGGACAGATTTACGGGCCCGGCACGGGTTGCGATGTACCCGCCGGCTCAAGCCCGCTGCACGTCGAAGCCGCTGCGTTTGCGGCTTTGCTAGCGCTCGAACGGGGCACATCGGGGATATACAACATTGCGCAGGACGACGCCGAGGTCACCAGTGCAAAGGCGAAGCGTGAGCTGGGTTGGTCGCAGGACCTGCGATCGGGGGCGCATGTATGAACCCGCGTGCTCTGCTGCTTCTCGCGCACTTGCCGCGGCTGCCGGGCAATCCCACGATGCTTTCGGCAATAGCAGTAGCATTGCTGCTGCCGGGTCCGGCGACGCCCCGTTCGGCGATCGACTGGTTCGCCGGCATTTGTGGCAGCGGTGGCGATCCGCTGCTGTCCAGTGCATCGCCGGATGCCACGGCGACGGGGCGTCCCGCTTCGACCGTAAAAATTCTGTCGTGCGAAGCTCTGCCTGACGCGCCGGGCAAGTCGGTGACGACGGCTATCGTCGACTTTCCGCCGCTCGGCTTTACGCCCGCGCATCGTCACCCGGGCTCGGTGACGGCGGTCGTGCTCGAGGGGACGATTCGCTCTCAACTGGCGGGAGGAGGACCCGTCGACTATGTCAGTGGACAAACATGGTTCGAGCCGCCACACGCACTTCACCTGTTCGCCGAGAATCCCGATCCGACGCACCCGGCGAGATTTCTTGCGACCTTCGTCGCCGATACCGGTTGCGGGGCATTGGTGCTACCGCCTGACTAGATTTCACGGCCAGACCGCAATGCGAACGTCTGCTTCGAAGAAAATTGAGTGGCTGTTGTGGGTTGGGAAGAGCCGAGGACGATCTGGTTCACGGAGGACGCGACCGCGAAGCCTGGCGGGCACGGGCGGAAGGGATATTTGACGTCGAAGGTCTCATTCTGGCATGCGTTCAGGATGCCGCCACTTGCGATCCAAGCGTTGTGGCCGACGCGATCCGGGAGTGGTTCGACGTCGCAAGAGCTATAGAAAGTCGGCACGGGGCTGCTAACTCTTTCTAGAGTAGGAAACCGAAATAGGCTGAACTACCGTGCACTATGGCTTCTCCGCATTGAGACCGAGCCCGCAGACCTTGGTCTTGCCCTGCCGCTGCCGCCCACCCGACTGGAGCCGCAACCCCTCATGCCTGGGGCGCGTCCTGCATCCGGCCAAGCCCGGCCATGGAGGCGCTTTGGGCGCCCGAGCCGGGATTCTGGCTGCTGCCAGAGCGGTACCCGGATACGCCTTCCGCTCGAAGGAGCTCCTCCAGTAGGGGCTGCAGTGACCCGTCGATCCGAATGTGCCCTTTGTGGGCGGGCGTCGACCGATCGTTGTCGGTGGCATGAGCATGCGCTGCGGCCACAAGGACTTTGCGTTGGACGTCTTCCATCGCGCGCGCAAATCCGCCTCGCGCATCAGCGTGCGGACCCGATTACAGCTGCGCCTCTTCAATCCCCGGAGTGTGCGAATCTACGCAATGCCGCCAAATCCAGTATCTGAATTGACCCATACTCAGCAACCACTAACCCTGCATCTTCCAGTTCGCGGATGGCCCGATTCGTGTTCTGCCTTGA
Source organism: Cupriavidus sp. GW823-FHT07A04 (assembly GCF_058794615.1). Classification (NCBI taxonomy): domain Bacteria; kingdom Pseudomonadati; phylum Pseudomonadota; class Betaproteobacteria; order Burkholderiales; family Burkholderiaceae; genus Cupriavidus; species Cupriavidus sp. GW823-FHT07A04. The sequence goes on along the minus strand of NZ_JBXAHA010000001.1, from coordinate 665,939 downwards.
AAGCCCGCAAAGCCTCCCAATTTCCTCCTGGGAGAAGCCCAACGTCTTGTCCGTGGCTGGATAGAGCTGCTGATTGAAAAGCTCTGCCAAACAGAATGCCACCCGCGCAGATGCTTCATGCAGCCGAAGGTTGTGCACCAGTCCAACGTAGTAGCCACATCGAGCGTTGAGTTGGTCGATCACGTATCTGCTGAACGAGTGGCTCTGCTCAAGGAGCCAAAGGAATGTCGACTTGGGTACGAATGCTAGGCGACTATCCCGGATCGCAACAACAGAATAGGGCCGTGGCTCGTCTTTCAGCACAACACCCTCACCGAACCACGAGCCGGCAGGAACGCCCGCAAATGTGATAACCCGCCCCTCTCTCGAGGCGGTATCGACCTTCACGATCCCTTCCATCACCGCAAGCCAGTGGTCGGCAGGATCCCCTCGATGGCACGCAACGGCACCAGCATCGTAGGATCGGTCAAAGCTATCACGCATAACTCGAGTCTTCTGCTCAGAGGTCAGATTCGAGCACCAGGGCGCCTGCAAAAGAAACGCCTCCAGACTTAGATGGCCAGGCTTGCAAAAACCATCATTGCGATTCTGCAAGGTGGAGTCGACCAAGCTGCTGGATTTCGAGAGGGCGACGGGCGAAACTCGCATCGCTTCCGGTCGCTTGGCTTGCATGCCATTCACGTGGTTCATCATTTGGAGCCAGTATTGCGCAGTTGCATGATCACCTGTTTGCGCTGAGCACCCGTCGCCGACTTGATACCGCTGGCATGTGGCAAGCGCTGTGCAGAAGTCCAGTCTTCCAGATCCTTGGCAGACCTCCGACCTGGGAAGCTGTCGGGATCAAGTGGGATTCGACGTTCTGTTAAGTGAAATCTGGATTCGCTTTAGACTATGGCCCGAAAGGGATACTGTCAAGGGAAGCGCGGCTAGGTGTTTGTACGGAGGGCGCTATAATGGCCACCCTAAAGGTGAGCGGTGTACTGCACAATTTCTCGTCGAAAAGCAGGCATAACTGAAATGGAAATTCCACATAGCCCTCCGCGCATTCGGATTCGCCGGCGGGGTGCCGACAAACATCCGTTGATCCTCCAAGCCGCACGAGATTTGGTGGCGGAATCTGGGTTCCGAGAAGCCCAGATGTCGTTGATTGCCGAGGCTGCAGGCATCGCGATCGGCACGTTGTACCGCTACTTTCCGTCCAAGACCGAGTTGTTGGTCGAACTCGTGAAAACGACGGCGCAACGGGAAGTCGACGTCGTAGCTGGTATCGCCATGCGTGATGGGACCGCACTAGAACGTCTTGGTGCGGCCGCATGGACGTTCGCGAGTCGCGCTTTGCGAGGCCGACGCTTAGCCTACGCCCTAGTCGCTGAACCTGTTGAGCCAGATGTCGAGGCTGCCCGGCTCACTTATCACCGAGCACTGGCCAGGGTATTCAAGACGATCATTGAGCAGGGTATGGCGAATGGCGAGTTCCCTGCACAGGATGCCGCCGCATCGGCAGACTGCATAGTCGGCTGCCTTTTCGAAGGCCTGGTGGCACCGCTCACCAACAACGCTACAGCCGATGCTGTCCAGGCAGCCGCCCACGGCTCGGCCATCATCACCTTTTGTCTGCGAGGGGTTTCAGGCTTACAGGCGCCCGCCTATAGGATTCCGACTGTATAGTCGCTTCCTTCAGGAATCGACCGTCTCTACCGGCTAGCGGAGGACGATCTCCCCCCCCGAGCTCGCCTTCCGCAAGGATTTCTGTCGCGCCGACTACCTCTACAAGCCTCTTGCGCTTAGCGGATGTGCTGCCGGCCTCGTGTTTTCGGCCGGCAGCACAAGAGGACTGAAGTTGTGAAGTGACTTGATCCGCCTGTGACAATGTTGTCACAGGCAGTGGATCAATTGGAGCACGTATAGCTTGATGCGGCGTTCACGTCCCCGCTGACGTGCTTTGGCCACTGGGGGTACTCACACAGAGGCCGCGTGCGCCCCGCGGTGGGCGGGTTCAAGTCGGTAACGACGAGATTCTGCGGAGCCGTGCCTTTCGTGACCCAGTTATCCAAAGCAGTCAGCCCATCATATGCCGCCTCAAACTGCCCGCCCGTGCCATGTGCGGCACCGGGAACCAGATAGAACTTGAGGAATGACGACAGCGCATTCTGCCCATAGTTCGCCAGCAATCGGTTGTAGTAGTCAATCGACATTTGAGCCGGAATGAACTGGTCGGATTGCCCGTGCTGAAGGATCACCTTCCCACCTCGGTTCTTGAAGTTGTCGAGGTTGACAGTCGTGGAGTCCATCATTTGACTTACCGTCTGCGTTCTAGCGGTAAGCGGCCCTGGATCCGTGAAGTTGAAGGACATCAAATCGAGCGAGGGATCCCTTGCAATAGCGTATCGCACGAGGCTATTCGGGAAGGCATAGAAGAACGACCATTGTGCGGTTGCATTTGTCCCTGGGTCCAGTACGGCGTCTGCTGGAGAGTCCCCCAACGGTAACAAGAAGCCACTCCAGAAATCGGTGCCTGCGAGGATGTTGTAACCAGGAATGCTGTGAATACCGTTTGCGAAATCAAAATTTGTCTTCAGCGGCGTGGCCATGGTATTGACAGTACTGATCTGAACGTCAGACAGGCAAGTGTCGCCCGTGTCGGCGCCCCCTGGGCATCGCACAGTCGCCGGATCGAACGTACAAAGCCCCGGATTGCTGATCAGGCCGTCTGTCGCGCCGTCCAGACTGTCACAGGCCGACATCACAGCCTTCTTGAGCATAGCGGCCTTGTTTGCGTTGATGAAGCCGCCTGGGGCAAGTAACGCCTGAGAGATGCGCCCCATTTGGTAGGCCAGCCCCATGATCCCGGACGCGGGATACGTCGAAATGATGCCATCGTAGTCTGACGCGTACTTCTGCGCAGCGATAAGCGCCTGGCGACCGCCGCCAGAGCCACCAATGTAGTAGCTATGCGCGAACGTTGCCCCGTAGCGCTGCTTGGTTAAAAACAGAGCGACATCATGCGTTTTCTTGATGTGGTCGCCGGCATAGTTCGCCAACGCCTCATCGTTCTGAGCGAACCGGCCATCCCCAAAGCTTCCTTCATGCCCGCTATCGCTGCCAAGCGTCACATATCCGCGCGCCAGCGGAGTCAGAACCCCCTTCGGTTCGCCATAGGATGTGAAGCCGGTTTTTGTGAAGCCTGTTGTGTCCGGGACAGACCCGTCAAGCCCACCGCCACCGAAGTGAACAGATTTCCCGTTCCAAGTGGACGGCAAATCAACTTCGAACTTGATGTCCGGCGCGGCCGGGTCCACGGGATGAATCCCCCCCAAGACCTTGCAGAACTCGCCATTTGTATTGCCCGACGCCGTGGCAGCAATGAGCGTCGCCGACGCGATCGTGGCGCCAGTCGTTGGCAAACCAATCGCGGAGGCTGGTACGGCTGAACCTTGAAGCGCCGCGCACTGCTGCGCTGGCGTCAACTGGGGCGTGGCATCGGCTACGACAGAGTCGCTGCCTCCTCCACAACCAACGACGAGCAAGGCCGATAGCGTTGCCACAGTGGGTGCAAGCCATTGCGGCCTGACTTTGGTGAACTTCATGACGTTGTCTCCTAGCAGACGCCGGGACTTCTAGTTGTCCACGAGTCGCTTTCGTTCAAGTAAATAGTCCTGCGAGGTGCGTCGTCACTGACGAGCATGGCGGCGAAGCACCCCGATGACGACCATACCGATCGGGCCTGCTCAGGATTGTCTTGCGCAAGACGATTGGAAACTTCGAGCCGTATTCAGTCGAAGATGTTGGAGTAGCCCTGCCAAATTCAGGTTGGGCCACTCCTTGATGTACAGAAAACTTTGTTAAAGCTGGCAGTCGTTTTCGTTCTGGAATGCCACCCGCTCTGTGGTCTCGACACCTTAAGCATTTACCCGCTGTCAGCGGTGCTTGAACGCTGGTTGCCGTTTCGACAGGAAGGCGGACATCCCTTGCCGGTCAGGACGATGCATCCGATGTTGTCGTCCCGCTCGTACGCATCAACAGCGGCCCCGACTCCATTCATGACATCGTCATTGAGCGCATTCAGCGCTTCGGGGCTGTTGATCTGAATCAGACCGACGCGGTCGATCGCCTTTCGCAAAACCACTTCACTCACATTTGGCTCCGGCCAACAACTTCACGACGCCACCTGCCTCGCGTCGAATGCGAGGCAGGTGGCCTTTCCTTACAACAACTCGACCGCCACCGCGGTTGCCTCACCGCCACCGATGCAAAGGCTTGCCACGCCACGCTTCTTTTCCGCCTCCCTGAGGGCGCCAAGAAGTGTCACAAGGATCCGTGCGCCAGACGCACCGATGGGATGCCCAAGAGCGCACGCTCCACCATGAACGTTGACCGTCTCAGGGTCCAAGCGCAGGTCATGAATCGCCGCCATCGTGACTACAGCGAACGCCTCGTTGATTTCCCACAAATCGACATCTGCGGTCGACCAACCGGTCTGACCAAGCAACTTCTGGATGGCCCCCACCGGAGCAGTGGTGAAGTCCGCGGGCGCTTGTGCATGCGTCGCGTGGCCAACGATTCGGGCGAGCGGCTGTACACCCAGCTTCCTGGCAGTCGATTCCCGCGCCAGCACCAACGCAGCAGCGCCGTCCGAAATCGAGCTTGAGTTCGCCGGCGTCACCGTCCCCCCTTTTTTGAAGGCCGGCTTCAACGAGCGGATCTTCTCAAGGTTGACCTTTGGCGGCTGCTCATCGCTCCGCAGCGTGACCTCCCCTGTCCGACCTTGGACCGTGATCGGCGTCGTTTCCCATGCGAAATCACCGCGTTCGATCGCCGCCTTCGCACGCTGGGTCGAGAGAATGGCCCATTCGTCCTGGGCTTCGCGCGAGAAGCCATAGCGCTCGGCACAGTCCTCGGCGAACGTACCCATCAGCCGGCCGCGTGTGTCGTCTCGATAGTGGTCTTCCAATCCATCGAAGAACATGTGGTCCAGCAACTGCCCGTGGCCGAGCCGATACCCTTTGCGCGCTTTGGGCAGCAGATAGGGGGCGTTCGTCATCGACTCCATGCCCCCAGCAACCATCACGTCGTTGGTAGCAGCGGCGATCGAATCATGCGCCAGCATCACGGCTTTCATGCCGGATCCGCACACCTTGCTGATCGTCGTACACGTCACTGATTCAGCAAGGCCGGCGTTCAGGCAGGCCTGCCGCGCAGGAGCCTGACCAACGCCGGCCGGGAGAACACAACCCATCAGCAGTTCCTGGATCGCGCCAGCATCGATACGCGCGCGCTCGACAGCTGCGCGAATAGCGAACCCGCCCAGTTCCGGGGCTGTCAGGCTTGCGAGATCTCCTTGGAAGCCACCGATCGGCGTGCGTGCGGCGGACAGAATGACGACTGGATCGTTTGTACTCATGTTCGGTCTCCGTTCTGGTGATTTACTTTGCCGCCATCCGGATGGCGCCATCGAGCCGGATGACCTCGCCATTCAAGTAGCCATTGCCAAGCACGTGCTCGACCAGACCAGCGAACTCCGTCGCCTTACCCAAGCGCGAAGGAAACGGAACGGACCGACCCAGCGCCTCTTGCACATCGGCTGGCATCTTGAGCAGCATCGGGGTTTCCATGATCCCTGGAGCAATCGTCACGACCCGAATTCCGGACCTGGCCAACTCCCGCGCGAGCGGCAAGGTCATCGCAACCACACCGCCCTTCGAGGCGGCGTAGGCGGCCTGCCCAATCTGGCCGTCGAACGCAGCAACCGACGCAGTGTTGATGATCACACCGCGCTCGCCATCGTCGTCGGGTGGCTCCTGTTGCATGATTTCGGCGGCCAGCCGAACCATATTGAACGTGCCGCCCAGGTTGATGTTGAGGGTGCGCAAGAACGAGCTCATTGCGTGCGGCCCCTGCTTGCCTACTACCTTCTCCGCGGGCGCGATACCGGCGCAGTTCACCAGGCCGCGCAATGTTCCCAGCGCGGTTGCTGCTTTGAATACGTCTTTTGCTCCCTCTTCGCTCGTCACGTCGGCACAGACAGACGCGCAGCGGAGTTCCTCAGCCATCGCTTCGGCGGCCTCCAGATCGAGGTCAACGATCACCACCTTGCCCCCTTGCTCAGAGAGCAATCGGGCAGTTGCGGCTCCCAGTCCAGAGCCGCCGCCGGTTACGACGAATACGTTGTTACTGATCTGCATCGGATGATTTCCTGAGGGTGATGGGTCAACTGCTTGCCGACCAAGGGATGTCGGAGTGTGAGGGAAGCGCTTGCGCGCCATGTGTGTTGGCCGCGCTGCGGCGATGGTCGATCATCATGACCGCGACGGTGCCCAATACGCCGGCAAGGCCAATCGCCAAGAAGTTCTGCTCCAGAGGCAGTCGCATCGCCACCAGCATGCCGATCAGCACGGGTGCGGCGATCGCTCCGAGGCGGCCGATACCGGAGGCAAAGCCCACACCGGTCGAGCGAATCGAAGCGGGGTAAAACTCACCGGCGTATGCGTACGCCAGGAGCTGTGTTCCAAGGGTGGAGGCACCGACGACGAACACGACAAGGAAGAGCAGCTCAGTCGATTTCGTGTAACCCATCAACGCCAGCGACACTGCACCGGTCGCGTAGAAGGCCACCAGTACATATTTGATGTTGTACTTGTCGCCCAGCCAACCACCACCCACGGCACCGACCATGGCACCAATGTTGAAGACCAACACAAAGGTAAGTGCGGACCCAAGGCTATAGCCCGACATGGCCATCAACTTTGTGAGCCACGAACTCAACGAGTACACCATGAACAGCCCCATGAAGAAGGCGACCCAGATCATGACTGTGCTGAATCCACGTCCGTCCCGAAACAGCTTGGCCACCGGGGCTTTGGTCACCATCGCCTCTTGGGGCATGACGAACCGGTCTTGGCTACTGACTTGAACCTCCGGCGCGATCTTCCTGATCAGTTGTACGAGCTTCTCGGCACGGTTTCGCTGCACCAGAAACGCCAGCGAATCAGGCATGGTCAGCAAGACGAAGGGAATGATCAGAATGGGCGTGCCAGCGATGAAGAACACGGACTGCCAGCCATAGGCTTCAATCAGTTGCTTGCCGGTGAGCGCCACAAGGATGCCGCCGATCGAGTACCCAGCGAACACCAGGGTGACGAGACGGGCTCGGATCTTGCGCGGAGCATATTCACCCATCTGAGCAGTCACGATGGGAAGCACGCCGCCAATCCCGAGACCTGCGAAGAACCGGGTAATGCTGAAGCTCAACGGATCGTGCGTCAGTCCGGCCGCGGCTGTGAAGAAACTGAACAGCGCGATGCATACGGAAATCGACACAGGCCGGCCGATCTTGTCGGCCAGCGTGCCGAGGTAAATCGCCCCAAGCATCATGCCGAACAGGGCCGAGCTCGCCATGAATCCGGCCTTTGCTGCATCCACCCCCATCTGTTTCATGATGGACGGTAATGCCGCGCCCACAACGGCCAAGTCGTATCCGTCGAGCACGAGAATCAGGGCACACCAGAACAGGATCAAGCCATGGAAGCGCGAGAATCTCGCGTTCTGTGTGATCCTTTGAACATCAACTTCGTTACTCATGGTCTCCTCCATTTGAGAATGGATATCGTTGGTGGTGCTATTGGTCCATCTGCGGGTAAAGCTAGGTGACGTGATAAACCGTAAAGGTGGAAGAAGGCGCCCTTTCAGAGACGAGCGAGTTCTCAATGCGACTCTCGTCGGCGTAGCCCAAGCTCATGCCCACCAGGAACATGTCTTCTGGCGGCAAGCCAAGCTCTTGCTCGATGATCTTGTGGTACTTCATGAAGGCGGCCTGAGGGCAGGTGCTCAGACCGTAGGCACGCGCGACAACCATGATGTTCTGCAGGAACATCCCGTAGTCGAGGAGACTGCCGCGCTGCATCACGCGGTCGATCGTGAAGAACAGCCCGACTGGTGCATCGAAGAACTGGTAGTTCCTGCCGTGCTGCGCGTGCATCCTCTGCTTGTCACCCTTCTCGATGCCAAGAAGGCCATAGAGCTTCCATCCGATGTCACGACGCCTGTCGATATAGGGCGACACCCACTCTTCTGGGTAGTAGTCCCATTCATCGGCATGCGCATCCGCCAACTCGGGATCGTTGTCGACTTTGGCGATTGCGGCGCAGACCCGGTCTCGGGCGTCGCCCATGACCACGTGTACCTTCCAGGGTTGAATGTTCACTCCCGTCGCCGCATAGCGCGACACATCAAGAATTGCCTTGATGGTCTCGTGTGGGACAGGCTTCAGAAGATAGGCGCGAACGCTACGTCGCGTAGCAATTGCCCATTCCACAGCCGAACGGATCGATGAAAGTTCATCCGGTGGCGGTCCAGCTCGTTCCATCTACTACCTCGCTCAACTGTCATGCGGACCTCGCGTCCACTTAGAATTCAGATTAGCGAGCGTTTCTCAGCTCCAATGTCTTGCAGCCGACAATCGTTTCCCTCTTTGAAGGTCGGAACTCGATGCATGGAAATGTCTCAGGGGTGACATTCACCCCGTTGGACCAACGCTAGATTGGGATGTGGCTTGAGGAACGGGGAACCCCTCAGGGCCGTGCATTCATAACCCGACGTGGAGACATCGCTATGACCGGAAACATTTATCAGAGCGGGCTTGGCCGTACCCCTGCAAATCACCTCCCGCTGACACCGCTCCACTTCCTTGATCGGTGCGCCGACCAATATCCCGATCACATCGCGATCATTCACGGCTCGATGCGGCAAACGTGGAAGCAAACACGAGAACGCTGCCTGCGCCTGGCGAGCGCGCTCGTCAAGCGGGGCATCAAGCGTGGAGATACGGTTTCGATTCTCGCGCCCAACACTCCCGCCATGGTCGAGGCACATCACGGCATCCCGTTATCGGGCGCAGTGCTCAATGCGATCAACTGCCGGCTGGATGCCGAAGGCGTCCGCTTTATCCTGCGCCACGGCGAATGCAAGGTTCTCTTTGTCGACAGGGAGTTCTCTTCGCTCGCTGCAAAAGCGCTCGAACGGATTGAGAACAAGCCACTGGTCATCGACATCGCTGACATCGAAGCACCCACCGGCGATCTGGTCGGCGAAATGGAGTACGAAACCTTCCTCGCTGAAGGTGACGCTGACTTTCCGGGCGTATGGCCGGAGGAGGAATGGGACGCGATCGCCTTGAACTACACATCCGGCACCACATCGGACCCGAAGGGCGTCGTACCAAGCCATCGGGGCGCTTACCTTATGAGCATGCTCCAACTCACGGATTGGGGCATGCCCCGTCGGCCGGTGTATCTGTGGACGCTTCCCCTGTTCCACGCAAATGGCTGGTGCTTCGCGTGGGCGATCACCGCCGCTGCCGGCACGCACGTCTGCCTGCGAAAGGTGACCGCAGCGAATATCTTTGGCGCCATCAAGCAGCATGACGTGGATCACTTCTGCGCAGCACCGATCGTATTGGCATCGCTCGCCAACTCTTCTGATGCTGAGCGTTGTCAACTGAAGCGTACTGTCCGAGTTAGAACGGCCGGCTCACCGCCGCCTGCAGCAGTGCTGAAGTCAGTGATCGAGATGGGGTTCGAAGTTGAACACGTCTACGGCATTACGGAAGCATCCGGCACCCCGGTGAGCAGCTTCATCAACCCGGCATGGAGCGATAAGCCGATGGATGAGAAAGCGCGCCTCATGGCTCGCCAGGGCAATCGGGCCTCCGGCTTGGAAGACCTTTGTGTTGCTGACCCAGTCACTTGCGAGCGTGTGCCCCGGGATGGCAAAACTCAAGGTGAGCTCTTGCTCCGCGGCAACATCGTGATGAAGGGCTACCTCAAGAATCCCGAGGCCACTGCCAGCGCATTCAATGGGGGCTGGTTCCACACAGGCGACGTCGCTGTGATGCATCCGGACGGCTATATCCAGATTACGGACCGTTCGAAGGACGTCATCATCTCTGGTGGTGAGAACATTTCTTCGGTGGAAGTCGAAGACGTTCTCCATCGGCATCCGGCTGTCCTGATCGCTGCTGTAGTCGCTCAACCAGACGCAAAGTGGGGAGAGTCACCTTGCGCGTTCATTGAACTGAAGCCCGGCGTCGCTGCCCCAGACCAAGCTGCATCATCCGCTTCTGTCGTGAGCACCTGGCCCACTACAAGTGCCCGGTGAGGGTCATTTACGGGGTACTTCCAAAGACGGGAACGGGCAAGATTCAGAAATTCAGATTGCGGGAACTGGCGGGAAGCCGCGAAGCCATTACGGACCTTTCGAACGTTTAGGTCCTTGGCAGAATCTCCATCCCGAGCCGCATAGGGCAAGCTTGGTCGCCCGAGTCGGGCATGTGGGGAAACCATATTTCGGACCCATATCCAAACTGAGGGCGGCTATCTTCGCCGCCTTGCAGTCGCCGCAGCCGCCGCCGAGGTCGTCGTGAGGTTCTGTCGCCGTCGAATCGATCGGACGTTGAAAAAGATCAACCTTTCCCGCCCCAAAAGTGTCGGCGAGCTAATTGCGGAGTACAGCGCTCAGACCGCAAGCCTGGATGCCGCAGGCCTCGCCGCGGGAGCAACTCAAAAGATTCAGGACGCATTGGCATGTGGGGACTTGCGTATCCTACTGACCATCTATGACACAAGGGGTTGCTTGCCCTTGCAGCTCAACACCTGAAGCAAGCGAGATTGACTACCTTTGAGGCATGGCTGACAAGGATCCTGAGAGATGAAGCAAGGGCACCTGAATTGGCCACAGCGCTGAAGGCAGTCCTGCCGGCAGTGCAAGCCACCAACGAACGGCCAGAAGCGGACGTTGAAAAAGCCATGCCGAGCAACTGCTTACGCTCCGAGAAATTCCACTTTGAGCCCGGCGCGCCACTTCGATCCTAAACCGTCCCACGCAATCGGGCGTCCATGGGAAGGCTCGCCGATCCAGCCAACCGTACCTGTATCAATTCCAGCAGCGCCCGAACACGCGCAGTCACGGAATGGCGATGGCTGTATGCCCCCAACAATTGCAGGGGGGCGGGACACAGATCCAGTGGTACCTCCTGCAATCGGCCCGTAGCAAGGTCTTCCTGGCAGGGATAGGCCGCCACAATCGCGAAGCCGATGCCTTGGCGTGCGCCTGCCACGGCCAATTCCCCGCTGTTGACGCGGTAGCGGCTGCGTACCGGCACTTTGACGATTTCGCCTGCTGCGTCCTGAAACTGCCAGGGCTGGCCCTTCAGCGCACTGAGGGTGGTGATACAGGGCAGAGACTTCAGCTCGCGCACGTGGCATGGCATGCCGGTCCTGGCCAGCAAGGAGGGGGCAGCAACCACGATACTGGGCAGTGTGGCGAGTTCGCGGGTGATGAAGGCACTGTCCTCCTGATGGCCCCGGTGGAAGACGATGGAAAGGTCAACGTCCTCTCGAAGCACTTCCAGTCCGGTCATCCGGGTATCGCATTCCAGCTCGATGCCTGGATGGAGGCTACAGAATTCGGCGAGGATGGGAGCCAGCAGCCTTGGCGCTTCGCCGGGCATGCACATTTTCAGAGGACCACGCAGTTCGCGCTGTACCGCACCAAGCTCTTCCTGCGTAGAGAGCAGAGTATCGAGCAAGGGCTTGGCGCGTTCGTAGAGTAGTCGACCGGCTTCCGTCATACGCAGGTGGCGGGTGCTTCGCTCCAGCAGGCGCACGCCGAGTCTGCGCTCCAGCGCAGCGACATGGCGGCTGACGTTGGACGAGGGGATGGCCAACAGACGCGATGCGCCAGCAAAGCTCTGCTCATCAACAACTGCCGTGTAGACACGGACCGTATTCAGATCGAGTCCATCGCGCATTGATTATCCCGTTTTAGGTATGAAAGCCTTCCATTTTTACACGCTAGTTCTCTTTAATGACGAAATCTAAGATGCCATTTTGCACGATGCGAAACGGTGAGCCGTGCACCGGGCACCGTATGGACAGGAGAGATTCAACGTGGAAATTGGAATACTTGGCGGCGGCATCGCGGGCCTGAGCGTGGCATTGGCTTTGCGCAAGCAGGGTTACAACCCTCGGGTCTATGAGCGCCGAGCGGAGCCGGCAACCCTGGGGGCCGGCGTGACGCTTTGGCCCAATGCCTGCTTTGTGCTGGAAGAACTGGGGCTATTGCAAGACATCGACGCCATTGGTGGTCGACCGCTAACAATGCATCGCCAGGATGCCGTGGGCAATGCATTGGGAGGCCTCGATATTGCCTTGCTGGACCGGACGATGGGATACCCGACCTACACGGTGCTACGCCGGCACTTGCAGGAGGTGTTACTAGATCATGTAGCCCGGGCCAGGATACCGGTGGAGTTCGGACACCGGGCGGTGCGGATTGAGCTGGATGCCAATGGCAGGGCTGTGGCCCATTTCGAGAACGGTGCGAGCATCCGCCCGGATCTGCTCATTGGCGCCGACGGCCGCATGGATTCTGTGGCGCGCAAGTTTGTCGCGGGTGACAACACACCTGTCTATCAGGGCTTCGTGAACTGGATTGGCGTAGCTCAGGGGCAGCATGCGCTAGTGGACGATATTTCGATTCAGGATTTCTGGGGGGCGGGCGAGCGCTTTGGTTGCGTCGCGATTCGACCCCAACTGGTGTATTGGGCTGCGGCCCAGGCTCGGCCCCTATCTGAAGCCATACCGACCGCAGATATACGCAAGGAGGTCGAAGATCTGTTCGTGGGATGGCCCGAACCGGTCTCGCATATCATCCGTGCCACGCCCGCAAATGCCATCCGGCTGATTGCGGTGCATGACCTGGAGCCGCTGCATACATGGAGTCGGGCAAATGTACTGCTGGTTGGGGATGCCGCACACGCGCCATTGCCGACGTCGGGGCAAGGGGCCTGCCAGGCGTTGGAGGATGCGTGGCATTTGGCCCGGTGCCTGAATGGCGCAAGCGGCTGCCTGGATGAGGCCTTTCGGGCATTCACGAAGATCCGCAGCCCCAAAACTGCAAAGCTAGCGGAGCAAGGTCGGGTCTTTGCACGCGGGCTGTTCGCCACCGATCCTGAAACCTGCCGCATGCGCAACGAGCGGGCCAAGGCGTCCGATCCTGTGCGTGACGTGCAGGTCTTGGCCGCCGCATGGGGACAGGGCCTGCCAATGCCAAGCTGCACGGACAGCACGCCAGCGCAAGGGGGGCGCTTCGGCAGCCTGTACCGTATTGAATGACGTGCGCTAGATGTCCTTCATCGGGTTTTATGCAAACATTTCTTTCCATCCAGTCAGCTCGCATGCGGGCGTCTGCCGGTAAGCGCTGCATAACAAACATTGGTCATTGAAACTCGAACGGCGGCAACGGGTCGGGAAGAGCCAACTGGCGCCCTCCCCTCGGTCTACCGGAGTCAGCCACGAGCCGACATGCCGTGGTAAGGCAGAATTTGCTTTGACCGCTCGACAACAACCGTCCGATGCGGACGTCGGGCGTTGCAACATAGACACTTGCGAGAATCCACCATGATTCAACTGAGTCAACCCGAAGACGTGCTCCACGCGTTTCAGACCGCTTGGAACAGCCACGACATGCAGTCCCTCGGCACATTGTTTCATGAGGATGCGACATTTGTGAACCGGTTCGGGCACTACGTGCGGGGCGTCGAGGCGATTATCAAGCTGCATGCGCCCATCCACGCAACTATCTACAGCGATTCCACGCTGGATAACGAGCTGATCGACGTGATCCCCATTGGCAACGATGGGGCGGTCATTCACTTCTGGAGCCGCCTCACGGTCGGTGCTGCTCATCCGGCGGGCCCGCACGCCGTCGACACGCTGATCCTTGCCGTGCTGACGCGACAGGTTGGCGAGTGGCGAATCAAGGCGCTCGAGAATGTCACCCTGACGAATCCCCGCACGGGAGAAGCTGTCTTAAGAGACGGCCGGAGTCCTTGATCGAGCAGCAAAGTTGCTTCCACGACGTACGGTGTTGCCTGCTTGCTGGCGGATCGCGCGTCCAGCGTGGGTTGGAAGCGGCATATCAAGCAGCTATGACGTTCAGCCGCTTCCTGACTCATTGGCTCACGCGGCCTGGCGCCTGGCCGTCGAGAAATCGGCCCAGCTCTGTGCCCTGCTCTTCCTGGCCTGTGACAACGCCGAATCCGGCGTCTTCGGCGACCTGAACCCGGAGATCCAGAACCGGGTGCTGTCGCTGGCCGCCGGGCTGGCGCATGAGACGCTGGTGCTGAGCGAACTGGCCGCGCAGTGCGAGGCTAACGCGCAAATGGCGTAGTGCGATGAGGGCTGGCCTGCGGGCCGGCCCCAGACCTCGACGAGCACGATAGAACACATCCGCCCGCACGGATTGCGCCGTGCAGCAGCTAGCGCTATCGGGCGGCGGCTGCGCCGCATGCGCGCGGGCATATACAATAGCGGTCTTCGCCGCCGCTGCGGCTCGCATCCTGCATTTACCGCCATGGGCCGCCCGGCCCGGCCCTGCATTCGCGCCATGTCCCTGATTCTGCAAAGTCCCGCCCCGCTGTCCGCCAACGATATCGACGCCATCCGCGCCATCGCCCAGGCTCCCACGCTCGCGCTGCGCGCGCAGACCGTGGCTGCCGCCGATGCAAGCGCCGCGCTGACACCCGCCCTGCGCGAAGCGCTGGACGCCTACTGCGGCCCGCGCAGCATCGACTGGGCCATCGTGCCCGCCGGCCGCAAGCTGTCGGACTTCAAGCTGGTGGCGATGGATATGGACTCCACGCTGATCACCATCGAGTGCATCGACGAGATCGCAGACTTCTGCGGCCTCAAGGCGGAGGTCTCGGCGATTACCGAGGCGGCCATGCGCGGCGAGATCACTGATTTCAACGAAAGCCTGCGCCGCCGTGTGGCCCTGCTCAAGGGGCTGGACGCCAGTGTGCTGGACCGCGTGTATGAAGAGCGCCTGCGCCTGTCGCCCGGCGCGGAGAACATGCTGCAGACCGTGCAGGCCCTGGGCATGCGCACCCTGCTGGTTTCAGGCGGTTTCGTGCATTTCACCGAAAAACTCAAGCCCCGCCTGAAGCTCGACGTGACCCGCGCCAATACGCTGGAGATCGTCGATGGCAAGCTCACCGGCCAGGTGCTGGGCGAGATCGTCAATGCCGACGTCAAGGCCCGCACGGTGCAGGAAGTGTGTGCGCAGATCGGCGCGGACCCGTCCCAGGCCATCGTCATGGGCGATGGCTCCAACGACCTGAAGATGATGGCCGTGGCCGGCCTGTCGGTGGCCTTCCGTGCCAAGCCGGTGGTGCGCGCGCAGGCCAGCGTAGCGTTCAACCACGTTGGGCTGGACGGCTTGCTGCAGCTTTTCCCGCATTAACTGCCGCTGCCTGCGCCCGGCACAGGCAGACCATATGCGGCGCGCTTGCGAATTGAAATAAGAATTATTATCATCCGGCTTTGTAAGAAATTACTGAGCCCGCCATGCAAGTGTTTGCAGTGCTGCTGGGGTTGGGTGGCGCATGCTGCCTGTACCTGGCATCGCCCAACCAGCGCCTGTTGCTGCTGCCACTATCCGTGCCAGCCACGGCACGAAGCCGCCGCACGCGCCTGTGCTGGCTAGCCACCCTTTCGATCGCCGCCTCGGCGTGGGCATGGAGCCTGACGCAGGGCTGGCCGGCCGCGATCGCGGCCACGCTGGCCACGGTTGGCACCGGCCTGTCCTTATGGCCTTTTGCCGGTGCTTACCGCGATGCGCGGCGCCAGCGCCTCGCCCAGGCCGGCTAATGAAAGCCGCCCCCAGTCCCCAAAACGTCCGCAGCAAACCCAAGCCCGGCATGGGCACCAAGTGGCTGGCCGGCACCCTGCTGGGGCTGCCGCTAGCGGTCGCGCTATCCGCCCTAGGCGTCATCTGGCTGCCCGGCGGCTGGCAAAGCGGAGCCATCGGCGTGATCCTCGCCTGCCTGCCGATCTGGGTGGCGATCCTCTGCGCCAGCCTGCTATTCGCCACCAGCCGCGCGGCCTGGCTTTGGCTCGCAGCTGGCAACCTGATCGCTTACGGCGGACTGTGGGCATGGCGCCTGCTGCTCGCCCCCGGCGCGGCATGAACCGGCGCACCAGGAACCCCGCATGAAAGCCACAACCCTGCGCTTGTACCAAACCCTGCACACCTGGGTCGGCCTGATGGCCGGCTGGGCCCTTTTCATCGCTTTCTTCGCTGGCGCGATCACGGTCTTCCACGAGGAACTGCACGCCTGGCAATCGCCGCAGCGCACGGCCGCGCATAGCCCGGCCGCCCAGCCGGCCAACCCGGCCGCGCTCGACCACTTCATGCAGGCCCTGGTGGCGGCGCATCCCAAGAGCGCAGCCAGCGCCTACGTCACGTTGCCGACGGAGCACGAGCCTGGCTTCACGGCCTACTGGCAAGACCAGGCCGGCGAGTGGCACACCACAACCTCCGCCAAGCTTGACGGGGGCAAGACCACGCCCAAGGACACCGCGCTCGACACGGCGCCCGAAGAATTGGCAGCATTCATCAACAGCCTGCACTACACGCTCGGCGTGCCGGTGGCCGGCAGCTACTTCATGGGCGTTATCGCGGTGCTGTATGGGCTTGCGCTGGTGTCGGGCGTGCTGCTGCACCTGCCGCGGCTCAAGCCGGACCTGTTTGCCATCCGGCCGGGGCGCAACCTCAAGCGCTTCTGGATGGATGCGCACAACGTCGTCGGCCTGTTCAGCCTACCCTTCCACCTGGTGTTCGCCATCACCGGCGCGGTGCTATGCCTTGGCTTGGTGCTGGCGATGGTGTTCAACGTCATGGCCTTCGATGGCAAGCTGTCCGAGGCGTTGCCGCGCCTGACCACCGCCTCGCCAGAACTGAAGGCATCAGGCCGCGCGGCACGGCCCCTGCCGGCCGCTACGTTGCTGGCGGCGGCGCGCGCCAGCGCGGGTGAGCGGTTCACGCCGCTGTCGGTGCGCTATCAGCACTACGGCGACGCCAACGCGCTGATCGAGATTCGCGGCGACAGCGCACGCGTCCTTGGCAACTACGGGTCGGTTTCGGTGCACGCTGCCGCCGGCCAGCCGGACAGTGGCAGCGTGCTGGCGGACCAGACCGCCGCCGGGCGCGACAGCAACCACGCCATCTTCAGCATGATCTACGCGCTGCACTTTGGCACCTATGGCGACTTGGCCCTGCGCCTGGTCTACCTGCTGGCGGGACTGGCGGGGGCCTTCCTGTTCTATTCCGGCAACCTGCTGTGGATCGAATCGCGCCGCAAGACCCGGCAGCAGGCGCAGCCGCGCGTGCACCGCCTGCTGGCGCAGGCGACGGTCGGCGTGTGCATCGGTTGCTGCATTGGCGTGGCGGCAGCCTTCTGCGGCGCCCTGCTCTGGCCCGCGCGGGCTTCCAGCTACACCTACTTCCCGGTCTTTTTCGCGGCGCTTGGATGGGCCCTGATGCGTGCGCCGGCACGCGCCGCGATCGAGTTGCTGTGGGCCGCGGCCGTTGCCGCATTGCTGGTGCCGCTGGTCAATGCGCTGGTAACGGGGGACTTCCTGTGGCGCGCCGCGCTGGCCGGGCACTGGGCCGTGGCGAGCTTCGATATCGGTGCGCTGGCGCTGGCCTGTGGCTTTGCCGCGCTGGCCCGGTTGACGCAGCGCCGTGCGCGCAACGGCCCGCCAAACTCGGTGTGGGCCATGCAAGGGAAGCCTCGCTCTAATGTGGCGGACGCTGCCGCGGCGGGATCGACGGCTGGCTAGGGCGGCAACAAGGCAAAAAAAGGGCCGCCTCGGACAGTGTCCGGGGCGGCCCTTCTTATTTCATGCCACCAGTTGCAATTCCATCGCGCCGCGCAGGTCGGCGATCAGGTCGCGGGTATCTTCCAACCCAATATAGAGGCGCACCAGCTCGCCGGCGTTCTCCCAGCCAACGGGCGGCCAGCTGCCTTGGGGCCGCATGGTCTGGACGTGGTACGGCACCGCCAGGCTATGCGCGCCGCCCCAGGACCAGCCGATCGCGAACAGGCGCAAGGCCTCGACAAAGGCATCGACCTGGGCACGCGTGTAGCGCGCATGCAGCACGATCGAGAACAGGCCTGTGGCGCCGCTGAAATCGCGCAGCCAGAAGTCGTGGCCGGGGCAGTCCGGCAGCGCCGGGTGCAAGACCTTGACCACTTCCGGGCGTTGGTTCAGCCACTCGGCCACTTCGCGCGCGGCGCGGTCGTGCGCCGCCAGCCTGACCGGCATGCTCGGCAGCGAGCGCAGCACCAGGTAGCAATCGTCGGCCGACACGCCCCAGCCCATCAGCATGCGGGCGCGCTTGATGCGGTCATGGAGTTTGTCGTCGGTGGTCAGCACAGCGCCCATCAGCACATCGCTGCCGCCCGACTGGTATTTGGTGAGCGCCTGCACCGAGATGTCGATGCCCTTGTCGAACGGTCGGAAATATACGCCGGCGGACCAGGTGTTATCGATGGCGGTGAGCACCCCGCGCGCCTTTGCCGCGGCCACGATGGCCTCGGTGTCAGGGATCTCCATCGTCACCGAGCCCGGCGACTCCATCCAGATCAGGCGGGTGTTGGGACGGATCAGCCCGGCAATGCCCGCCCCGATCATGGGGTCGTAATAACGGACGGAGACGCCGAAGTCCCGTGCCAGCCATTCGCCGTGCTCGCGATTGGGGCCGTAGACGTTATCCGGGACGAGCACGTCGTCGCCCGACTTGACCAAGGCGAAGTAGACCTGCGAGATCGCGGCCAGCCCCGACGGCAGCAGCAGCGTATGGCGCGCGCCTTCGATCAGCGCGAGGTGCTGGCACAGCGCCTCGCTGGTGGGCGTGGCATGCAGGCCATAGCGCCAGTAGGTCGTGGCACCGTCGCCATGCGCGCGCAGCTCCGCCAGGTTGCGGAACACCACGGTGGAGCCACGATGGGTAGCTTGGGAAAACGAGGCGAAGCCCGGCGCGATATCCAACTCTGGCTGGACGGCCACGGTCGCCAGGTAGGCGGGTTGGGAAGCGGGCTGCTCGGGTGGCTGGCGGTCGGACACGGCGATTCCTTGTCTGGCGATAACTCGATGAACGTTCGAGCTTACCAGCATTCGGGTGCGCGTTGGCCTACCTGGCGAGCCTGCCCCTGTCCACCCCGGCTTGACGCTACCGGCCGGAAATCGAGGACTTCGGTGCGGGCGGGGCGTAGGTAATGCCGCTGTTGGGGGTCATGTCAAAGGGCGGGATCACCAGCACGCCCAGTGGCCGGATCATGAAGGGAAGCACGATGGCCGGGTTGACCGGGTCGGTCCAGTTGCCGTGCACGATACCGGCACCGTCGATGGTGCCTTCCCAGTTGCCCGTGACGTGCGTGCCGTCATTGGACTCCTCCATCAGGAAAGCGCCGTTCTCGAATTCGCCGGCCAGCAACCGCACGCCGCCAGCACGGCCAACGCTGTACTCACCGCGCACGCTGTCGCGCTCGTCGGGCTTGGGGCCCAGGCGCAGGCGCACCGGCTGGTCCCCGAGCGTGCCCACGTAGACCGGCAGCGCAGCGTACTCCGGTCGCGGCGCGAGCGCATTGGGCGCGGGCCCGGTTGAAAGCTGCGCACCGCGCCGCGCCTCGCCCTCGCGGATGGCCTGGTTGATCCCGAAACCCTGTACCTGGCTGGCATCGCTGGCGGCATTGGCGGTGCCGGGCGTGGCGGTGGACAGCTCGGTGGCGCCGGCGGCCAGCGCGGCGCCGGCCAGCGTTGCCGCGGCCAGCCCGGCTGCCAGAGACAGGGAGACGGGAAGTGACAAGGACATGGACAAAGGCAAAGGCAGAGTCGCTACGCGCCGCAAGGCAGCCTCAGGTTCAGAGTCGTTCGAAAATCGCCGCAATGCCCTGGCCACCGCCAATGCACATGGTCACCAGTGCATAGCGGCCTTGCACGCGTTGCAGCTCGTACAGGGCCTTGACGGTGATCAGCGCGCCGGTGGCGCCGATCGGGTGCCCCAGGGAGATGCCCGAGCCGTTCGGGTTGACCTTGGCCGGATCGAGACCGAGTGCCTTGGTGACCGCGCAGGCTTGCGCGGCAAAGGCTTCATTGGCTTCGATCACGTCGAGATCGGCCACGGTCAGGCCAGCACGTTCCAGCGCCTTCTTGGTGGCCGGCACGGGGCCGATGCCCATGGTCTTGGGATCGACGCCGGCATGCGCATAGGAGACCAGGCGCGCCATCGGCTTGAGGCCGCGCTTCTCGGCCTCGGCGCGCTCCATCAGCACCACCGCGGCAGCGGCATCGTTCAAGCCCGAGGCGTTGCCCGCGGTTACCGTGCCGTTCTCTTTGACGAAGACCGGCTTGAGCTTGGTCATGTCTTCCATGACCGCGTCGTGGCGCACGTGCTCGTCGGTGTCGAAGGTCACGTCGCCCTTGCGGCCCTTCAGCGTGACCGGCAGGATCTGGTCCTTGAAGTGGCCGGCGCGGATCGCCGCCGATGCGCGCCGGTGCGATTCCAGCGCGGCTTCGTCCTGCTGGTTGCGGGAGATGTCGTATTCCTTGGCCACGTTCTCGGCAGTGACGCCCATGTGGATGCCGTGGAACGGGTCATGCAGCGCACCTAGCATCATGTCGAGCATCTTGGCGTCGCCCATGCGTGCGCCCCAGCGGGCCGACTGCGCCAGGTACGGTGCGCGGCTCATGCTCTCCGCGCCGCCGCCGATGGCCACATCGGCATCGCCCAGCAGGATGGTCTGCGCGGCGCTGACGATGGCCTGCAAGCCCGAGCCGCACAGGCGGTTGACGGTCAGGGCCGGCGCGTCGATGGTGACACCGCCCTCCACTGCCGCCACCCGGCCAAGGTACATGTCCCGAGGCTCGGTCTGGATGACGTTGCCGAACACCACATGGCCGACGTCGTCTCCGCTGACCTGCGCGCGGGCCAGCGCTTCGCGCACGACCATGGCGCCCATCTGGGTCGGGGAAAGATCCTTCAGGCTGCCGCCGAAGGTACCGATTGCGGTCCGAACGCCGCTCACCACCACCACTTCACGTGTCATTTTGTGTCTCCTGGGCTGATGTTGCAGCGCACAGTATAGCGGCGCGCACGCCAAAACGAACGATCGTACTTTTACCTATCCGGACCGATGGCTGCTACCAGCCTCAGACTTCGCCCCACAAGTCGTGGCCATCCGCGCCGGTGATCTTCACCGAGACGAATTCGCCGACCTTGTAGCGCGGCGCGCCCTGCGCCGGCGGGTCGATATAGACCAGGCCGTCGATCTCCGGCGCGTCGGCCGACGAGCGGCCAATGCCACCGTCCTGGTTGATCTCGTCGACCAGCACGCGCAGGGTCTGGCCGACCTTGCGCTGCAGGCGTCGGGCGGACACTTCCTCGGCCACTTCCATGAAGCGGGCGCGGCGCTCTTCGCGGACTTCGTCGGGCAAGGCGCCCGGCAGGTCGTTGGCCGTGGCGCCGTCCACCGGCGAATAGGCGAAGCAGCCCACGCGGTCCAGTTCCGCTTCGGCGATGAAGTCCAGCAGCGTCTGGAACTCTTCCTCGGTCTCGCCGGGGAAGCCCGCGATAAAGGTACTGCGGATGGTCAGCTCGGGGCAGATCTTGCGCCAGGCCCGGATGCGGTCCATGGTCTTCTCGGCGTTGGCCGGGCGCTTCATGCGCTTGAGCACATCCGGGTGGGCGTGCTGCAGCGGCACGTCCAGGTAAGGCAGCACGTGCCCTTGCGACATCAGCGGAATGATCTCGTCGACGTGCGGGTACGGGTACACGTAGTGCAGGCGCACCCAGGCGCCGTACTTGGCAGCCAGCTCACCCAGCGCGCCGACCAGCTCGGTCATGCGCGTCTTGAGCGGGCGGCCGTCCCAGAAACCGGTGCGGTACTTCACGTCCACGCCATAGGCGCTGGTGTCTTGCGAGATCACCAGCAGTTCCTTGACGCCTGACTTGAACAGGTTCTCGGCCTCCAGCATGACTTCCGCCACCGGGCGCGAGACCAGGTCGCCGCGCATCGACGGGATGATGCAGAACGAGCAGCGATGGTTGCAGCCCTCGGAGATCTTCAGGTAGGCGTAATGCTTGGGCGTGAGCTTGATGCCGGCGGCCGGCACCAGGTCCATGAACGGGTCATGCGGCTTGGGCAGGTGCGTGTGCACGGCCTGCATCACCTCGCCCAGCGCGTGCGGGCCGGTCACGGCCAGCACCTTCGGGTGCACCGACGTGATGATGTCCTCACCCGCGGCGTTCTTCTTGGCGCCCAGGCAGCCGGTGACGATCACCTTGCCGTTCTCGGCCAGTGCCTCGCCGATCGCATCCAGGCTTTCCTGCACGGCTTCGTCGATAAAACCGCAGGTATTGACGACCACCAAGTCGGCGCCGTCATAGGTGCCGCTGATGGCGTAGCCCTCGGCGCGCAGCTGGGTAATGATCTGCTCGGAATCCACAAGTGCCTTTGGACATCCAAGGCTTACGAATCCCACATTTGGAATATGGTCTTTCTTGATCGTTGATTCTGAAGGGTTTTTCACGGTTACTTCCAAATGTGGAGCGAGCGGGGCGGGACATGGCCACCCGGCGGTTCAAAGCCAATCGCGCATTTTAACCGCTCGCGGGAGTTTGCCGGGGCCTCATGGCAGACATGAACATGGCCGGCCGTTTGCGGCTGCAGGCTATCGCGCGGGCCAATGCCGCCTACGACGTCCGGTCAAGACCCAACGCTTCGCTGGCATTCGAGCGGCGTGGGCCTGGCGTTTCGCAACGCCTATGACTTGATCCGCAATGCCGAGCTGTCACGGTGGGCGTCTTCCTCCAGCATGGCAAGCGCGCCGACGATGAGCGCGTGCATGCCCTGAACAAGCTCCGCCTCCATCTCGGCTTCTTCCGCCGCGCGGTCCGCCTCCACAAGGGGTTCTCGGCCTGCTACCGAATACACCGTGTCGGCCACGGCAATGCAGTGGAATGCGACCGTCGCAAGCAGCCAGCGTGCCTGTTCCTTCGAGATGCCGTAGGCATGCGCGATATGGCTCTGGTGCCCGTCGATTTTGGCGAGCATGGGCTGTGTCGCAGCCAACCTGCGGATCACGTACGGCGTCAGCCCAGGGTGTGCCTTGACGAACTCCCGTACCGATGTGGTGAACGCGATCAGGTAATCCTTTAATCCGCCACGTCCCTTGCCGCAAGCCTGCGGAATCTGCCAGCGGCTGAAGATCTCCTCAGCGACCAGGCGCTTGAGTTCCTCAAGACTCGGCACATGCTTGTAGAGCGCCATATGGCTGACCCCGAGTGCGGCAGCGACGCCGACGAAGGTGATGTTCGGCAAGCCGATCTCGATGCCCGCGTCGGCGATCCGTTCGCGCGTGATGGTACGAGGGCGCCCGCGCGCCGAAGGTTGTTGTGGCGATTTCATCTTTGTTCCTTGATCGCTGGTGACAGCCATGTAGCCGCCTTGCCAGCCTTTCGTCAATTAGTTTATAGTCATGCAACTAATTATCATTTCGATTCACGGGACTCCTCCATGACCGCCCCATCCCACCTTTCTGAATCTCTGGACGTCTCTTTTTCATGAACACTCGTGACGCGGCTGCGGCCAAACCCAAGGGACCCGGACCGCTCAGCCAAGTATTGAACCCCATCCGTGGGCAACTGATCGCCGCCGCGGCACTGGCCGGCGTGGGTGCCATGTTCACGCTGGTGCCGCTGGCCGGCATCGCGCATATCGCGAAGATCGTCCTCGGCGGCGCCGACATCGCGGCAGCGGCACGCACGCAAGTGCAGGGCGAAGTCTGGTGGACCGTCATTGCCAGCGTGGTGAGCCTGTTCGTCGGCATGGCGCTGGTGTCCGCCGGGGAACTGACCGCCCATCTGGCCGACAACCGCATCACCCATCACCTGCGCCTGGCGGCCGCGCAGCGGCTGGCCCGCGTGCCGCTGGGCTGGTTCACCAGCCGCGCATCGGGCGAGGTCAAGCAGGCGATGCAGGACGACATCGGCACGCTGCACAGCCTGACCGCGCACTTTTACACGACGCTAGGGCGCACCGTCGGCGCCATCCTGATCTCGGTCATCTACCTGTTCGCGATGGACTGGCGCATGGCCATCGTCTCGATCCTGCCGTTCCCGGGCTTCTTCCTGTTCTTCGGCAGGGCCATGAAGGCCAGCGGGGCGAACATGAAGGCATTCGTCGACGGGCTGGGGCGGATCAACAACGCGGTAGTCGAGTTCGTCAACGGCATTCCCGTGGTCAAGTCCTTCGGGGCCAGCGGCAAGGCGCACGGCGGCTACCGCGAGGCAGTCGATGCCTTCGCCCAAGCCTTTGTCGGTTTCACCCGTCCCCTCGTGGGCTCGATGGCCAACGCCAACGCGATGATCGCGCCGGTGGCGGTGCTGGGCGTGGTGCTGGTCTTCGGCACGCTGTTCGTTAGCCTGGGCTGGATTACCCCAGTGGACGTGCTGCCGTTCGCTCTGGTGGCACCGGGCCTCTGCGCGCCGTTGCTGCTGCTGCACTACATCATCCATGACCTGAACCATGCCACCGGTGCCGCCCAGCGCGTGCAGGCGCTGCTGGAGACGCCTGTGCTGGAGCAGCCGGCGCCCGATAGGCGGCAGTTGCCCACGGGTACCGAAATCCGCGTTGAGCACGTCGGTTACGCCTACGACGCACAGAACAAGGTGCTGTCGGACGTCAGCTTCACCCTCAAGCCCGGCACGGTGACCGCCATCGTCGGCGCGTCCGGTGCTGGCAAATCGACCCTGGCCCGGCTGCTGCTGCGCTTCTTCGACCCGACCGATGGGCGCATCACGCTCGGCGGCGTGGATTTGAGGCATATCGAGACCTCGGATCTGTACCAGCGCATCGGTTTCGTGCTGCAGGAGGTGCGCCTCATCCACGCCAGCGTACGCGAGAACATCGCGCTGGGCCGGCCCTCGGCCAGCCGGCAGGAGGTCGAGGACGCCGCGCGCGCCGCGAACATTCATGAGCGCATCCTGGGCCTGCCGCGCGGCTACGACTCGATGATAGGCGAGGACGCGCTGCTCTCCGGTGGCGAGCAGCAGCGCGTGAGCATCGCCCGTGCCGTGCTGCTCGATCCGTCCGTGCTCGTGCTCGACGAAGCCACCGCGGCCGCCGATGCCGAGAACGAGGTGGCGATCCAGGACGCGCTATCGCGCTTCGCGCAAGGCCGCACGCTGCTGATCATTGCACACCGGCTCGACACGGTGATGCACGCCGACCACATCATCGTGATCGAGAACGGCACGATCCACGAGCAAGGCCGCCACGCCGAGCTGATCGCGCGCAAAGGCCGCTATGCACGGCTATGGACGCTGGGCGGCTACGAAGAACCCCAGGAGCTGGCGGTGCCGTCATGCTGAAAACCTTCATTCGATTGCTGGGCGACGATGCGCACGTCTTGCGCCGCTACGCCTGGATGGCCGTGTTCCATGGCCTGCTCAGCGGGCTGACCATCACCACGCTGGTGCCCATTCTCAGCCGCCTTCTGGCCGGCGATACGCGCGGCGCGGCGCTGTGGCTCATCGTGCTGCTGGCCGGCATGACGGCCTGCTGGGGCTGGCGGCGCAAGGTGGAGAAGGCCGGCGTGCGCGTGGGGGTTGCCGTCCTGCAGGGCGCGCGCCAGCGGATCGGCGACCACGTTGCACGCCTGCCCGTCGGCTGGTTCACGCCGGAGAACAGCGCCCGGCTTGGCCATGTCATCACGAACGGCATGATGGCAGTGGCCCAGCTTCCCGCACACGTGCTCACGCCGGTGATCAGCGGCGCCGTGACACCGGTGGTGATCGTGGCCGCGCTGTTTGCGCGGCACTGGCCGATGGGCCTGATCGCGCTGGCGGCGCTGCCGATCCTGATCGGCACGTTCCTGATCGCCGCGCGCCTGGGCCGGCGCGCCGACCACACCTTCCATCGCCACTTCGCCCACACCAGCCAGCGCATGGTCGAGTTCGCCCAGGCCCAGTCGGCACTGCGCGCATTCAACGGTGGAGGCGGCAGCACGCGCTTGCTTGAACAGGCCATCGACCAGCAACGCCATTCCGGCACGCGGCTGATCTATCTGTCGGCGGCGTCCACGGCGCTCAACGCCTGGGTCGTGCAGGCCGTCTTCGCCGCGTTGCTGATCGCCGCCGCATTGTGGCTCAACGCCTGCCTGGGCGGCGCGCTGGAAGCGGACTCGGTCGTCGCCGTCATCGTGGCCCTGCTGCTGGCCAACCGCTACATCGATCCGCTGCTGGACGTGGCCGGCTATGGCGATGTCCTGCGCGGCGCGCGCGGCCAGCTCGACGCGGTGCGCGAGATCCTTGCGGTCAAGCCCTTGCCGGAACCGGACCAGCCGCAGGCACCGCGTGATGCGTCGATCGAGCTGCGCGAGGTGAGCTTGCGCTACACACCGGATCAACCCGATGTGCTGAAGGGCGTGAACCTGCGCATCGAGCCGGGCAGCATGACCGCGCTGATTGGCGCCTCCGGGTCGGGCAAGACCACACTGGTGCGGCTGATCGCACGCTTCTTCGATGTGAGCCAGGGCAGCGTACTCGTCGGTGGCGTGGACGTGCGGCAGATGTCCAACGCGCAGTTGGCCGGCCAGATCAGTCAGATCTTCCAGGACAACTACCTGTTTGCGGGCAGCATTGCCGACAACATCCGCATCGGCAAACCCAATGCCAACGATGTCGAGATCATGCAAGCTGCGCGGCAGGCCGGCGTGGCCGAGATCATCGAGCGCCTGCCGCAGGGCATCGACACCCCGGTCGGCGAAGGCGGCGCACGCCTGTCGGGCGGTGAGCGCCAACGCATCGCCATCGCCCGCGCGCTGATCAAGGACGCGCCCATCCTGCTGGTGGACGAAGCCACCGCCGCGCTGGACGCGGAGAACCAGGCCGCCATCGCCGAGGCGCTGGCGCGTCTGCGCGGCAAGCGCACGCTGATCGTCATCGCGCACCAACTCTCGACGGTGGCAATGGCCGACCAGATCGTGGTGCTCGATGGCGGCAAGGTCGTCGAGCAGGGTTCGCCCGCGCCATTGCGCGCGAGCCAGGGGCGCTACGCGCATTTCCTGGCCCAGCGCCGGGCCGCCAGAGGCTGGCGCATCGCGGCGGCGTCGAACGGAGACCGACGCTGATGCGCGCACATTGGCTTGGCTTGTTCGCCATCCTCTGCGGCGCCTCGCTGCTGGTCGGTGCCCGGCAGCTGGCGTGGTCGCAGGTATTCTCGCTGTCGGGCGATGCCTGGCTGACGATGACGGCCAGCCGCCTGCCCCGCCTGGCAGCGCTTGTTCTGACCGGCGTAGGCCTGTCCGTCTGCGGCGTGATCCTTCAGCAGATCGTCCGCAACAAATTCGTCGAGCCGGCCACCTCGGGCGGACTGGATGCGGCCAAGCTCGGCATCCTGGTGTCGATGACGCTGGCGCCCGCCGGCGGCCCGATGGGCCGGATGCTGTTCGCGCTGGTCTTCTGCTTCGCCGCGAGCCTGGTCTATGTGGCGATCATCCGCCGCATCAAATTCAAGAACACCGTCCTCGTGCCGGTCATCGGCCTCATGTACGGCAGCGTGCTCAGTGCCGTGGCCGAGTTCTACGCCTACCGGTACAACATCCTGCAAAGCATGCAGGGCTGGCTGCTCGGCGATTTCTCCAAGGTCGTCCAGGGCAACTACGAGATCATCTACCTGATCCTGCCGATCGTCGCGCTCACCTACCTGTATGCGCACCGCTTCACCGTGCTCGGCATGGGCGAAGGCATGGCCACCAGCCTGGGGCTGAGCTATTCGGCAACGGCGGCGCTGGGCCTGATGCTGGTGGCGGTCACGGTGTCGGCCACGGTCATCACCGTCGGCGCGATCCCCTTCGTCGGGCTGGTCATCCCCAACCTGGTCGCGCTGCATCACGGCGACAACCTGGGCCGGACGCTGCCCATCGTCGCGCTGGGCGGCGCGTCGCTGCTGCTGGGGTGCGACATTCTCGGCCGCCTGCTCATCTACCCGTTCGAGGTGCCCATCGGCCTGACCGCAGGCAGCGTGGGCGGCGTGCTGTTCCTCGTGCTCATCATCTGGAAGAAGCAATGAGGCGCGCGGCCCCCCGATATGCCCTCTGGATGGTGGTCCTCGCCTTGGCCGCGGCTTTCGTCCTCGTGCGATCCGGCTTCGACCTCGACTACGTCATTCCCAAACGGCTCGCCCGGCTGGCCGCCATCGTCATCGGCGGAATCTGCGTCGCCTTCTCCTCGATCACGTTCCAGACCATCGCGGGCAACCGGATTCTGACGCCGGCGATCATGGGATACGAGGCGGTCTATCTGCTGTTGCAGTCGCTGCTGATCCTGGCCATGGGCACGCATGGCCAGGTGGTACTCGGCCAGAGCGGCAACTTCTTCCTCTCCATCCTGTTGATGCTCGCCTATTCGTGGGCCATCCATCGGTGGCTTTTGCGCAACGGCAGGTACAACGTGTATTTCCTCCTCCTGCTGGGACTCGTGCTGACCATGGTGATCGGCACTGTCACACAGTTCGTCCAGCTCAGGATCAGCCCGGGCGAGTTCGCCGTTCTCCAGGGCTTTGGCTACGCATCCTTCAACAGGGCACAACCCGAGCAGTTGCTCTATTCGGCCCTTCTGGTCGCGGCCGTGTGCCTGCCAGGGCTGAAGACCCTGCCGATCCTCGACGTGCTCTCGCTGGGCCGCGACCAGGCCATTTCCCTAGGGGTCGATTACCAGCGGTACGTGAGGCTCTACTTCGCGCTGATCGCGGCTCTCGTGGCGGTCTCGACCAGCCTGCTCGGGCCCACGGCCTTCATGGGGATCTTCGTGGCGAACATCGCCTATGCGATGGCCCGGACTTCCAGGCATCGGGTCACGCTGCCCATCGGCTGCGCGATCGCCATCGGCATCTTCATCGTGGCCCAGCTCCTGGTCGAACACGTTTTCAACTACAAGACCACCGTCAGCATTCTCGTCAACCTGGTGTGTGGCGCGTATTTCCTCGCGCTGATGGTTCGCACCCGAGGCACCGCATGATCACCGTTCACAACCTTCACAAGGCCTACGGCGCCAAGACCGTACTTTCCGGCGTCAGCGCGCAATTCCCGGCGCAGCGCGTGACGTCTCTCATCGGCCCCAACGGCGCAGGCAAAACGACGCTGCTGCTGATGATCGCGCGCCTGTTGGAGCCGACCCAGGGCGACATCCTGATCGGGGATCGCAGGGTTTCAAGCATCGGCATCAGCGAATACGCCAAGCACGTCGCCACCTTGCGCCAGGCGCCCGACTTCAACCTGCGCCTGACGGTCGAGGAACTCGTCGCTTTCGGGCGCTTCCCCTACAGCCGCGGCGCGCTCACCCCCAAAGACCACGACGTGATCGACGAGGCCATCGCGTTCCTGTCGCTGCAAGCGCTGCGCGGGGCCTACATCGACGAACTCAGCGGAGGGCAGCGCCAGATGGCCTTCCTGGCGATGACCATTGCCCAGCAGACGAACGTTCTGCTGCTGGACGAGCCACTCAACAACCTCGACATGAAGCATGCCGTCCAGATCATGCGCGCGCTTCGCCGCTTGTGTGACGAGCACGGGCGCACCGTGATCCTGGTGATCCATGACATCAATTTCGCGGCCAACTACTCCGATCACATCGTCGCATTGAAGGGCGGCATGGTTCGCTTCTGCGGCCCCGTCGTGGAGGCTGTGACCGAGACACGGCTGCAGGAACTGTATGGACTGGACTTCGAAATCGTGCGCAGCGATCGAGGATGCGTATGCAACTACTTCAATCCATCAGGAAAACTGAAATGACCCGGAATCACAGAAACAGGCGTTGGGCGTTAGCCCTGCTGATGGCCGCAACCGTCGCGGTACAGGGGTGCGGCCGGAAACCAGCCGAACCGCCAAAGGCAACCGCACAGCCGGATTCTGCCAGCCGGCCCCCGCAGGAAGCGTTCGCGCCCGTCACGGTTCAGCACAAGCTGGGAACGACCGTCGTCGAGCACCTTCCGCAACGCGCGGCGGCCCTCGACATGAATGAAGTCGATTTCCTCGACCAACTGGGTGTCCCTGTCGTTGGCATGCCGAAGGATTTCGTCCCGCACTTCCTCGCCAGGTACAAGGACGCCCCGGACGTTCAGGATCTGGGCTCGATCGTTCAGCCCAATCTGGAGCGGGTTCATGCCGCCAGGCCTGAACTGATCCTGATCACCTCGCTCCAGGCGAACCACTACAAGGAATTGAGCGAGATCGCTCCGACGATTCATTTCGATGTGGACTACCGGGATAGCGAGGTCAAGCACATCGAGGTCATCAAGGACCACCTCATGACCCTGGGGCGAATCTTTGGCAAGGAAGGCCTCGCCCGCCAGAAAGCGGCTGAACTGGACGCCAAGGTCGAGGAGGCCAGGCGCATGACCCGGGGCCGTCTCGAGAAGGCGCTTGTCGTTCTGCACAACAACGGCGCCTTCAGTTCCTTTGGCGTGCATTCCCGTTACGGGTTCGTCTTCAATGCCCTGGGCGTGAAACCGGCCAGCCCGACTGTCGAGACCGGCCTGCATGGCCAGCCGATTTCCAGCGAATTCATCCAACAAGCCAACCCCGACATCATCTTCGTGGTGGACCGGACGGCCGTCATGGAGCGCCGTCCGGTCATGGACGCCGGGAGCATGGGCAACCCGCTGCTGCGCCAGACCAACGCCTGGAAGAACGGCCGTGTGGTCTTCGTTGATGCTGAAGCTTGGTACGTCACCGCCGCCAGCCCGACCTCTTTGAAACTCGTGATCGACGACGTCATCAAGGGCTATCAGCACTGATTTGTTCCAGGGCCTGTCCCTGGCCCTAAGCCAAAAACGTAATGATTCGTATTCGCCATAGCTTTCTCACTCGCAAGACGTGCTGAGAACCAACCCGATCTCAACTGAAAAGAGCTTGTAATGACCAAACGTCACCATCGCATCGCGCGATCTGCACAGCAGGCGGTGCGCCCCCAACCCGCCTTTGCCCTGAAGCGCGCCGCTGCCGTGCCGACGGTGCTGCTGGGGCTGACCGTGGGCGCCCTGGCCTTGGCCGCCCCGCCGGCACTCGCACAAAGCACCGGCCAGGCGGTGGACGCCCGGAGCCGCTTCAACGTGCCGACCGGCCCGCTGGGCGAGGCGCTCAAAGCCTATGCCGCTGCGGCCGGTGTCGAACTGACCGTGGATGCGAGCCTGCTCCAAGGCAGGAACAGCCAGGGGCTGTCCGGCAGCTACAGCGTGCGCGAGGGTTTCACCGAACTGCTACGCGGGCACGGTCTGCAGGCAGTGCGCGAGGCCAACGGCCGCTACACGCTAAGCCGGACGGCCCAACAGACGCAAAGCCCAGCCGCAGAAAGTGGGGTTACGTTGCCGGCGGTGACGGTACAGGCGAGCTCAGCGATCGACGCCTACGCCGGCGGGCAGGTGGCGTCCGGCAGCCGCGTGGGGCTGCTGGGCGACAAGGACTTCATGGAAACGCCGTTTTCCACCATCAGCTACACGGACAAGTTCATCGAAGACCGGCAGGCCAAGGACATCACCGACGTGATCGCCGCCACCGATCCCACGGTGTTCAGCAACGGCGTCACCGGCGCCTGGAGCGAGAACTACTCCATCCGCGGCTTCGCCTCCAACACCAGCGATATCACCATCGGCGGCCTGTTCGGCATGGCGCCGTACTACCGCACCACCCCCGAAATGTTCGAGCGTATCGAGGTATTGAAAGGCCCATCGGCCCTGCTCAATGGCATGCCTCCGGGCGGCTCGGTGGGCGGCACCGTCAATCTGGTGCCCAAGCGCGCGGGCGATGAGCCGCTGACGCGACTGACGGCGACCTACATGTCCAATGCGCAGTTCGGCGGACATGTGGACCTTGGGCGGCGCTTTGGTGAGAACAAGCAGTTCGGCATCCGCTTCAACGGGGTCTATCGGGATGGAGAGGGGGCCGTCAACCGGCAGGAGAAGAAAACCCAGTTCGCGTCCCTCGGGCTGGACTGGCGGGGCGAGCGCGCTCGCGTCTCTGCCGACCTCTACAGCAGCGATGACCGCGTGGACGGCGTGACCCGAGGCATCAATCTAGCCCCCGGCGTGGCAGTGCCCAAGCCACCCAGGCCCGAGACCCTGCTGAACCCGGATTGGTCCTTCGTCAACACCAGGGACAAGGGTGCGATCGTCCGCGGCGAATTCGACGTGAGCGAAAACCTGATGGCCTATGCAGCCTTCGGCACCAGCAGGACCAACTACAAGTACAACGGTACGATGTCGGCCCAGGTGCTCAACGCGGCGGGCGATGTTCGGCACAGCATGGGCCAACTGGCCTTCGATATTGAAAAGACATCGGGGGAAGCTGGATTGAAGGGCAAGTTCCAAACCGGCAGCGTCAAGCATCAATGGGCTTTAAACATCACGCACTACTCGGACACCGAAAGGGACTATGGCCGCAGATCGGTCCCGGGCGCGGACTGGACCACCAACATCTACAACCCGGTCTGGGGCCCAGCCGCCGGAATGCGTTGGCCGCCGACCCTCCACACGGAAACGCGCCTGACCAGCTACGGCGTAGCGGATACCCTGTCCTTTGCACAGGACAGGGTGCAACTGACGCTGGGCGTGCGTCACCAGGAAGTACTCACCGATACCTTCAGCCTCACGACCGGGGCGCGCAGTGCCCGCTATGACGCAAGCGCCATGACACCCGCGGCCGCGCTGCTGGTCAAAGCCACGAACCATATTTCCGTGTACGGCAATTACATTGAAGGGTTGAGCAAGGGTCAGACCGCGCCGGCAACTGCCGCCAATGCGGGAGAGCTGTTTCCGCCGTCCAAGACCAAGCAGAAGGAAATCGGCCTCAAGCTCGATCTCGGCGAATTCGCCCACACGCTCAGCTTGTATCAAATCGAGCGGCCAAGCAGCTATACCGACATTTCCACCAACGTCTTTTCCTTTGGCGGAGAGCAGCGCAACCGGGGTGTCGAGTGGGGCTTCTTTGGCTCGCCGCTGCGCGGCGTGCGCTTGATGGGTGGCATCGCCTATGTGGACCCCAAGCTCACCAAGACCGCCGGTGGCGTCAACCAGGGCAAGCAGGCGACCGGGGTGCCCAAGCTGCAAGGCAAGCTGGGCGTGGAGTGGGACACCTCCGCCGTGCCGGGCTTGACGCTGACCGCCAATGCGACCGCCGTATCCAAGCAATACATCAGTGCCGACAACTCGCTGTCGGTGCCGGGCCACACGGTGTATGACCTGGGCGCACGCTATGCTACCCAGGTCTCCAGCCATCCGCTGACCGTGCGGGCCAGCGTCAATAACGTGACAAACAAGGCCTATTGGGGCATGCCGCTGTTGTCCAGTTTGGCCCTGGGCGCCCCGCGCACCTTCATGCTCTCGGCCACGATGGACTTCTGAACGATGCGCGCGCATACGCGTCTGATGGCCGCGCCTGCTCGCGAGCCTATTGCAACGAGGGTGATGTCCCCGGCATGCCCTCCAGGGCGCTCTCGATCACCGCCTGAACCTCCAGCGCCCCTTGCAGGCGCCGGATAGCTGCATGCAGCTCTGCGGCCTGCGGCCAGGTCCGTTTCAGGTAGCTGAGCCACAGCTTGACGCGTCCGTGCTCGTGAGCGCATTCGTCATTGGCCTGCAGCTTCTTCAGGTAGCCGGCGATATGGCGGAGCACCGACGGCCATTCCTCGGCGCAGGGCGTTCTGTCCATCAGTCCGCGTATGCGCAAGGCCAGGAATGGATCCGACACGGCGCCCCGCCCGATCATCACGTCGGCACAGCCGCTGACGGCCCGGCATCGCTCCCAGTCCGCAACCGTCCAGACTTCGCCGTTGGCAACAACGGGCACGTCCACGGCGGCATCGATCCGAGCGATCCACTCCCAGTGTGCGGGAGGCCGGTAGCCATGATCGCGCGTCCTGGCATGCACGACGAGCGAGGCTGCGCCGCCTTCCGCCAGCGCCGTGGCGCAGTCGATCGCCAGCGCGGTATCGGACACGCCAAGCCGCATTTTGGCTGTCACGGCGATGTTCGCGGGCACTGCGGCGCGAACGGACAACACGATCCGGTTCAGCAGTTCCGGGTCCGCCAGCAGCATGGCCCCGCCACCGTGCCGGTTGACGACTTTGGCGGGACAGCCGAAATTCAGGTCGATGCCATGCGGCGACACGGTAGCTGCCTGGGCCGCATTGACCGCCAGCCACTCAGGATCGCTCCCGAGCAGCTGGATCACCATCGGCGTGCCGCTTGGAGTATGGCCGCCGTGAAGGATTTCGGGTGTGTCCCTCTCGTAGACACGCTCGGGAAGCAAAGAGCCCGTCACCCTGACGAACTCGGATACACATCCATCGTATCCTCCCGAGCCGGTCAGTACGTCGCGCAGCACGTAATCAGCAAGCCCCTCCATGGGGGCAAGAAACAGCCGGCTCATAGCAAAGCTGGCGGCGATGCCGGAAAACGAGAAAACGCCAAACCCACCGTCGGAACGGGCGTGGCCTCGGCGGCGAGCGCCTGGCGAAGGTCTTGGATTGCGGAGGGCATTGGGATTCGCGCTGTGCAGGCGAGTCCGCAGTATGAATCGCCACATTTGACAGGGGTAGCAGCCGCGGTGATTCCGCGCGTTACCCGAATATGCGTGATTTTAACCGATCGCCCCGATCAGCGAAGGAAGGTCATGCGTGCGCTGGGAATTCGCCTCCACGCCAGCCCGGCCTGAAGCCACTTTGCAGGAAAGGAGGCTGCCGGCGCCGCGAGGGTTCCATGCGTTCCCGGGGGATTGGGAACGCGCAACAGGCCGGCGAGGCGTGCGCCGGCTTATTTCTTGTCCGGCTGATTGAACGGGAACGTGCCAAACATGTTCTTGGCCTGGCTTTGCATCTGCTCCTGCATCTGCACGAACAGGTTCTTGCTCTGCTCGATGTAGTTGCTCATCATCCCTTGCATCATCGGGCCCTGCATGTTCATGAACTGGGACCACATATCGGGGCTGAACGGCTCGCCCGAGTACAGGCCCTTGGAGTTCTCGGCCAGCTTGCTCTGGATGTCGATGAAGGCCTGGATGTTCTTTTCCAGGTAGGTGCCCATCATGCCCTGCATCGCATGGCCGTAGTAGCGGATGATCTGCGACAGCATGGAGCTTGAGAACATCGGCACGCCGCCCGTCTCTTCTTCGAGAATGATCTGCAGGAGGATGCTGCGCGTGAGCTCGTCGCCGGACTTGGCGTCGATCACCTTGAAGTCTTCGGTATCCATCACGAGCTGCTTGACGTCGGCTAGCGTGATGTAGGTGCTGGTCTGCGTGTCGTAGAGCCGGCGGTTTGGATACTTCTTGATCAGTCGCTCTGCGCCTTTCTTGGTGGTAGCCATCGTGCTCTATCCTTTTATCGTCGCTGTTGCATGCTGCTGCACCGCATGCTGTGCGGTGCGCAAATCGGGACCGCCAGCGGGGGATACAACGTGTTGACCTGCAACGCATGATCTATTTTGGTGCGGGCTAGCCGCTGCCCTGATTCTATGCCCAACAAGGCACTATTGAAAGCCGGACCCGTTAAGGAAAACCCGCACGGGGCAAAGGATTGCGGGTGTTTGGGGCCCGCAATGCCGCGCCACGCCCGCGCGTTGGTGCGGTGCGGGGTGTGCGATGCAATATTGCTGCGGGGTGAGAGGCCTCCCGAGCGGCCGCGGAAATAAAAAAGGCCCTCGGCAGAGGACCTTCCCAAGACAAGAAACCATCCAGGAAAACCAGGGATGGCTTGCCGTTCATCACCCCATGTGCAGGCCGCCGTTCAGCGAGAAGTCCGCGCCCGTCGAGAAGCCCGACTCTTCGGACGCCAGCCACGCGCAGATCGAGGCAATTTCTTCCGGCGCGCCCAGGCGCTTGACCGGAATCGTGCCGACGATCTTGTCCAGCACGTCCTGGCGGATCGACTTGACCATATCGGTGGCGATATAGCCCGGCGACACCGTGTTCACGGTCACGCCCTTGGTCGCCACTTCCTGCGCCAACGCCATGGTGAAGCCGTGCAGGCCAGCCTTGGCGGTGGAGTAGTTGGTCTGGCCGAACTGGCCCTTCTGGCCGTTGACCGACGAGATGTTGACGATGCGGCCAAAGCCACGATCCGCCATGCCGTCGATGACCTGTTTGGTCACGTTGAACAGCGAGGTCAGGTTGGTGTCGATCACGGCATCCCAGTCGGCGCGCGTCATCTTGCGGAACACCACGTCGCGCGTGATGCCGGCGTTGTTGATCAGGATGTCGACCTCGCCCACTTCGGCCTTGACCTTGTCGAACGCGGCTTTGGTCGAATCCCAGTCGGCAACATTGCCTTCCGAGGCGACAAAATCGAAGCCCAGGGCCTTCTGCTGCTCGAGCCATTTTTCGCGGCGCGGCGAGTTGGGGCCGCAACCGGCCACGACCTTGTAGCCATCCTTGGCCAGACGCTGGCAGATGGCCGTTCCAATGCCACCCATGCCACCGGTTACGTATGCAATGCGCTGAGTCATATCTACTCCTTGATGGCTAGTTTTTATTGACGCCGGCAAGCGGGAAGCCCCCCGCGCCGGCACACCCCTCAGACCGGCCTGCGCGCTTGTTCGCTGCGGCAAGCCCGGCAAATCGTCACTTGCGTTCCACAGCCAGCGCCACACCCATGCCGCCGCCGATGCACAGCGAGGCCAGGCCCTTGTGGGCGTCGCGGCGCTTCATTTCGTGCAGCAGCGTGACCAGGATGCGGCAGCCCGACGCACCGATCGGGTGGCCAATCGCAATGGCGCCGCCATTGACGTTGACCTTGGACGTATCCCAGCCCATCTGCTTGTGCACGGCCAGGGCCTGGGCGGCGAAGGCTTCGTTGATTTCCATCAGGTCGAGCTCTTCCACGCTCCATCCGGCGCGCGACAGGCAGCGCTTGGACGCAGGCACCGGACCCATGCCCATCACCTTGGGATCGACACCGGCGGTGCCGTAGGCGCGGATCGTGGCCAGCGGGGTCAGGCCGAGTTCCTTGGCCTTGGCCGCCGACATGACCACCACCGCGGCGGCGCCGTCGTTCAGGCCCGAGGCGTTGGCAGCGGTCACGGAACCAGCCTTGTCGAAGGCCGGCTTGAGACCAGCGAGCGCATCTTGCGTGACGCCGTGGCGCACGAACTCATCGGTGGCGAACATCACCGGGTCGCCCTTGCGCTGGGGAATCGGCACCGGCACGATTTCTTCATCGAACTTGCCGGCCTTCTGCGCGGCTTCCGCCTTGTTCTGCGAACCGGCCGCGAACGCGTCCTGGGCTTCGCGCGTGATGCCGTATTCCTTGGCCACGTTCTCGGCGGTGACGCCCATGTGGTACTGGTTGTAGACGTCCCACAGGCCGTCCACGATCATGCTGTCGATCAGCTTGGCGTCGCCCATGCGGAAGCCATCGCGCGAGCCCGGCAGCACGTGTGGCGCGGCGCTCATGTTTTCCTGGCCACCGGCCACCACGATCTCGGCATCGCCCGCGGCAATCGCGTTGGCGGCCAGCATCACGGCCTTCAGGCCGGAGCCGCAGACCTTGTTGATGGTCATGGCCGGCACCATCACGGGCAGGCCAGCCTTCAGCGCTGCCTGGCGCGCCGGGTTCTGGCCGGAGCCGGCCGTCAGTACCTGGCCCATGATCACTTCGCTGACCTGCTCGGGCTTGACGCCGGCACGCTCAAGCGCAGCCTTGATGACGATGGCGCCCAGCTCAGGCGCGGGAATCTTGGCGAGCGAGCCGCCGAACTTGCCCACCGCGGTACGGGCAGCGGATACGATGACAATGTCAGTCATTGGGAGGTCCTCTCGAGTTGGATGCAAATAAGGGGTGAAAGAGGCCGGCCCCGCAGGGCGCCGGCCCGGACAAATCCTATGCCTTCGCCTTGACGTAGCGGCCCGGTGCCGGCTCGATCGCGCGGTAATCCTTGTTGCCGTAGTCGGTGGGGGCCACCTTGCGCGCGCCGGCGTGCTTGGCCAGCCAGGCCGCCCAGTCCGGCCACCAGCTGCCGGCGTGCTCGGCGGCGCCGTCGAACCACTCCTGCGCCGAAGCCGGGAGCTTGTCGTTGGTCCAGTGGCTGCGCTTCTTCTTGGCCGGCGGGTTGATCACGCCGGCGATATGGCCCGACGCGCCCAGCACGAAACGCAGTTTGTTCTTGAGCAACGCGGTGGAAGCATAGGCCGACATCCAGGGTACGATGTGGTCTTCACGCGAGCCATAGATGTAAGTTGGCACGTCGATGCTGCCCAGGTCCACCGGCGCGTTGCACACGGTCAGCTTGCCCGGCACCTTGAGCTCGTTCTGCAAGTAGGTATGGCGCAGGTACCAGCAATACCAGGGGCCCGGCAGGTTGGTGGCGTCGCCGTTCCAGAACAGCAGGTCGAACGGGACCGGCGTATTGCCCTTCAGGTAGTTGTCGACGACATAGTTCCAGACCAGGTCGTTGGGACGCAGGAACGAGAACGTGTTGGCCAGTTCCACGCCACGCAGCAACGCGCAGGGCGTGCCCGCCGCGCCACCCAGCGTGTTTTCACGCAGCTTGACGTGGGCTTCGTCGACGAACACATCGAGCACGCCGGTATCGGCAAAATCGAGCAGCGTGGTCAGCAGCGTCAGGCTGGCGGCGGGATGCTCGCCGCGCTTGGCCAGCACCGCCAGCGCGGTGGAGACGATGGTGCCGCCCACGCAGAAGCCCAGCACGTTGATCTGGTCCTGGCCGCTGATCTCGCGCGTGACTTCGATGGCGCGGATGGCGGCATGTTCGATGTAGTCATCCCAGCTGAGCTCGGCCATCGAGGCATCCGGATTGCGCCAGGAAACCATGTAGACGGTATGGCCCTGCTCCACCATGTAGTGCACCAGCGAGGTCTGCGGCTGCAGGTCGAGGATGTAGTACTTGTTGATGCAAGGCGGCACAAGCAGCAGCGGGCGCGCAAACACCTTGTCGGTGACGGGCTTGTACTGAAGCAGCTGGAAATAGGCGTTCTCGTAGACCACCGCGCCCTCGGTCACGGCCACGTTGCGGCCCACTTCGAAGGCGGATTCGTCGGTCTGCGAGATCTTGCCGCGGCCAAGGTCGTCGAGCATGTTGCGCACGCCGGCCCGCAGCGATTCGCCGCCGGAGTCGATCAGCTTTTTCTGCGCCTCCGGATTGGTGGCGAGGAAATTGGCCGGCGACATGGCGTCGACCCATTGCGAGATCGCGAAACGGATACGCTGGCGGGTCTTGGCATCGGCTTCGACCGCGCCCGCCAGCTCATTCATGGCACGCGCATTGATCAGGTAGAAAGCGGCAGCGTAGTGAAACGCCGCGCTGCTGCGCCAGGCATCGCCGGAAAAGCGGCGATCAGCCAGGGCCGTGGCGGGATTGGCGCCGCCCTCGGCCATGCTTCGCCAGAGCGCGGTGAAGTCCTTCATGTAGCGTTGCTGGATGTCGGCCAGTTGATCGGGCGCGATTTTCACGCCCGCCATGGCGGAACCCTTCAATGCCTCGAAACCGGGGATAAATGGCATGCCAGGCATGCCCTGCTGGGTCGTCGCACCGTTAGCCTGTGCCTGACGGGACCATT
This sequence comes from Cupriavidus sp. GW823-FHT07A04, assembly GCF_058794615.1. NCBI lineage: Bacteria > Pseudomonadati > Pseudomonadota > Betaproteobacteria > Burkholderiales > Burkholderiaceae > Cupriavidus > Cupriavidus sp. GW823-FHT07A04. The sequence goes on along the minus strand of NZ_JBXAHA010000001.1, from coordinate 626,472 downwards.
CCAGCCATGTCGCTGGATCAAATGGCCCCGAAGCAAATGAAAACGGTTGGGACTTGTCTTCCTTGGTGGAAGCTGCCGCACCTTTGCCGGTTGCCATGATGTTTCGTCTCTCTGCCGTCACTTATTTGAAAGCTGGCTGGGCGGCGTACCACCACCGCGGGGCTCTCCCCCGCCGCCAGCCTCGGAACCGGCCCGCGCTGACGCCCTCGGCTGGTGACGTCATGCGGTATGCTTGCCGGACACGCCGCGCCGCGGACCTGAACGTCCCGGCGGAGCCTGCGAATGCCTGCCAGCACACTGCCTTGCAGTGCATTCGAGGCCATTGTTGCCTTGCAATGTTATGCCTGTCAATGCGGAAAAATGCGCGGACCGGCGCTAACGGCAAAATGCGCTCAGCGCGAACCTGCGAGCCTCCCTTTGGCGCCACTCCGGCCACGGGGCTAGCTTGCCCGAGAAGGATGACTTCCTGATGTACATCGTTGCAATCGGTTGGCTGTATGTGGTCCTGATGATGGCCATTACCGAGCATACCGTGGTCGCGGGACTGGCCACGTTCGTCTTTTACGGCCTGTTCCCCGTGGCGATCCTCGTGTACATCATGGGCACCCCGGGGCGCCTGCGCCGGCGCAAGGCAGAGGAAGCGAGGCAGGCGAAGAGCGCGCAAGCGCCCTCCGGCTCCGTGGAACCTGCAGAATCCGCGGGACAGGAACAGCCGCCTGCCCGGGATTGACGCTGGGAAAGTTTCAGGCGGCCAGCCAGACCAGGCTGGCCATGCGCCCTGTGACGCCGTCGCGCCGGTAGGAGTAGAAGCGCTGCGCATCGCCAACGGTGCAGGCGTTGCCGCCGTACACCGCGGTGCAGCCGGCGCGGGCCAGGCGGATGCGGGCCAGCGTGTAGATATCGGCGAAGTACTTGCCGCCTGCGCCGGCGCGGAAGGCAAGATCCACCTGCGCCATCTCGTCAGGCCGCGCCTGGGCCAGGAACGCCTGCCGGACTTCGGCGCCAACCTCGAAGGCATCCGGGCCGATCGCCGGCCCGAGCCAGGCCAGCCACTGCGCCTGCGCGCCAACCTGCTTGCCCATACGCGCCAGGGTTGCCTCGATCACGCCGCCACACAGCCCTCGCCAGCCGGCGTGCGCGGCGCCAACCACGGTGCCGGCACGGTCGCACAGCAGCACGGGCAGGCAATCGGCGGTCATCACGGCGCAGACCCGGCCAGCGGTCGTGGCAATGCTGGCGTCCGCCTGCGGAGCCACGCCATCGGCGGCAAACTGGTCCTCGGTGGCGATCGCGCAGCCATGCACCTGCTCTAGCCAGCCGGGCACGGCCGGCAGCCGCGCGGCCAGCCGTGCGCGGTTGGCCGCGACCGCGGCGGCTTCGTCGCCCACATGGGTGCCAAGGTTCAGCCCGCCCGGGCTGCCGTCAGCCAGGCCGTAGGGGGCCTCGCTGACGCCGCCCTGGCGGGTGGTGGACAACGCGCGCACCCGCGCCGGAGCCGGCCAGTCCGGGACTAGCCAAGGCGCCTCAGTCGTCATCGCCGTATTCCCATGCGCCGTCCTCGCCTTCGGTCCAGCCGTCGTCCTCCTCTTCGTCGTCGGCACGGTCAAAGTCGAGCGCCTCGATCAGCGCCTGCAAGTCATCGGGCGGCTGCGCTTCCCAAGATACGAGCTTGCCGGTGGCCGGGTGCACCAGCCCAAGCCGGAAGGCGTGGAGCGCCTGGCGCGCCAGCGGCACCGGCAGCGGTGCCTTGATGGCCGGACGCTGGCCGCGCTGGGTGGCGGCGCGGTGATAGACCGGGTCGCCCACCATCGGATGGCCGATCGACTCGAAGTGGACGCGAATCTGGTGGGTGCGGCCGGTTTCGAGCTGGCACATCACCATGGAAACATGGCCGCGCCCGAGCGGCACCGTGCCAAGGGTACGGAAATGGGTGCGCGAGGGCTTGCCGCTGTTGGTGAGCACGATCGCCATGCGGATCCGCTCGCGCGGATCACGGCCGATCGGCGCATCGATCGTGCCGGACTCGGGCGTCACGCCCCACACCAGCGCCAGGTAGCTGCGCTTGACAGTACGCGCCTGCAGCTGGCGCACCAGGTCGGTCTGGGCGGTCAGCGTGCGGGCCACCACCATCAGCCCCGACGTTTCCTTGTCGAGCCGGTGGACGATGCCCGCGCGCGGCAGGCTTGCAGCCTCCGGGTAGCGGTGCAGCAGGCCGTTTAGCACCGTGCCGCCCCAGTTGCCGGCGGCAGGATGCACCACCAGGCCGGCGGGCTTGTCGATGACCAGCAGCGTGGCGTCCTCGTACACGACGTTGAGCGGCACGTCTTCGGCCACGAAGGCGCGCGATTCTGCCGCCGCCTGCGGACGGACCACGACGCGTTCGCCCATCTGCACGGAGGACTTGGAGCGGCGCACCTCGCCGTCGACCAGCACCGCCCCGTTCTCGATCCATTGCTGCAGGCGGCTGCGCGAGAAGCCGCTGAGGTGGCGTGCCAACAACTTGTCGAGGCGCTCGCCGTGTGATGCACCATCGACTTCGATCTCTACCGGCTGCATTTCCAATTCGATTGGAGATGCCTCCGCTCCTGCCTCCAGGCCGCCTAGCGCGGCCACATCGGTCAGGTCTTCCAGGTCCTCCACCTCGTTCAAGATGTCGGTTGAATCGGCAGCTTGCTGCTCGATGCCCTTGGCGGCGGTTTCCGACAAGGGGCTTGGGCTATAATGCTTGACGCTATTTTTCATCCGGGATACGTTGCCCATGCAATTGATGAGCATGAAGCGCGCCAGCTGGCGCGCAAGAATTGGAGCGATTCTGCTCGCAGGCGGCTGCGTCATGCTATCGGCGTGCGGCCTGCTGTCGGATCAACCAGACGAAACTGCCGGCTGGTCGGCTAACAAATTATATTCGGAAGCCAAGGACGCACTAGATTCCGGCGACTTTACCCGAGCTGTGAAGCTGTACGAGAAGCTTGAGGGACGTTATCCCTTCGGCCGTTTCGCCCAGCAGGCACAGATCGATACCGCCTACGCCAACTACAAGGACGGCGAAACCGCCGCCGCGCTTGCCTCGGTCGACCGCTTCATCCAGTTGCATCCGAATCACCCGAACGTGGATTATGCCTATTACCTGAAGGGCCTGATCAACTTCAATGACAATTTGGGCTGGCTCGGCCGTTTTTCCGGTCAGGACCTGAGCGAGCGTGACCCCAAGGCCGCGCGCGCTGCTTATGACGCCTTCAACACGCTGGTCACGCGCTTCCCGGACAGCAAGTACACGACGGACGCTGCCGCGCGCATGCAATACATCGTGAACTCGCTGGCCCAGCACGAGGTCCATGCGGCACGTTACTACTACCGCCGTGGCGCCTACCTGGCTGCGGCAAACCGGGCCCAGCAGGCGCTCAAGGACTATGACGGCGCACCGGCCAACGAGGAAGCGCTGTACATCATGATCCGCTCGTACGATTCGCTGGGCATGAAGGACTTGCGCGACGATACCGCCCGCGTGATGGAAAAGAACTTCCCCAACAGCGATTACATCAAGTACGGGGAACGCCGCAAGGACAAGTCCTGGTGGGAAGTGTTCTGAACGTCAGGCACCGCGCTTGAGTGCGCTGGCAACAAAAAACCCGATCGGAAGATCGGGTTTTTTGTTTGTTGGCCGCCGCCCGCGCCAGGCGGTCAATCGGGTGCGGCTTCCCCTGCGGCGTCGTCGGCCGCCGGCGCGCTTTCGCCATTGCGCAGCGACTCCAGGAAGTGCACCACCGTCTCGGCCTCGCGCGTGCGCTTGAAGGGCGGCAGGCTCTGCCAGATCTGGCGGCCGTAGGGCTTCTCCACCAGCCTGGTATCGCAGATCACCAGCACGCCACGGTCGGATTCCGAGCGGATCAGCCGCCCCGCGCCCTGCTTGAGCGTGATCACGGCATGCGGCAGCTGATGCACGGCGAACGGGCTCAGGCCCTTCTTTTGCAGTACTTCCATGCGCGCCGCCAGCACCGGGTCGTCGGGCGGGGCGAACGGCAGCTTGTCGATGATGACCAGCGAGAGCGCCTCGCCGCGCACGTCGACGCCTTCCCAGAAGCTCTGGCTGCCCACCAGCACCGCATTGCCAAGCTCGCGGAAGCGATCCAGCAATTCGGTACGGCTGGCCTGGCCCTGCACCAGCAAGGGCAGTTCCAGGCCGCGTTCGGCAAAGGCCTCGTAAAGCAGGTCGGAGGCACGTTGCACTGCCCGCAGCGTGGTGCACAACAGGAAAGCGCGGCCGCCGGCGGCCTCGATCAGCGGCAGCGCGGTCTGCACCACGGCGTCGGTGAACTGCGGCGACTGCGGCGCCGGCAGGTCGCGCGGCACGTAGAGCAGGCCCTGGGTGGCGTAGTCGAACGGACTGGGCAACGTCAGCGACTTGTCTTTGTCCAGACCAAGCTGGGCCGCATAGTGCGTGAAATTGCCCTTCACGGATAGCGTAGCCGAGGTGAAGATCCAGGCGCGAGGGTGCCCTTCGCGCTGGCGCGTGAAGATCGGCGCGATCGACAGTGGCGTGCGGTGCAACTGTACGGTCTGGGAGAACACCTCGACCCAGCGCACGGTTTCCGGCCCGAAGGCCGCGCTGGCCGGGGACTTTTCATCGCCCTCGACTGCGGCGGGCGGTGGCACCGCCTTGGCATCGTTGCGCCAGGCGGCCAGGCGCTGGTCGAGCTCCACCGCGCGGCGATGGCACTGCTCCAATGACTCGGCGCGTTCGGCCTGGCTTTCCAGCAGGGTCACGAATTCCGACAGCGCGGTTTCGAGCGCATCCAGCGTCTCGAAGAATGGCTTGCCGATGCGGGGATCCGCCTCGATCTGGCTCACCGCCAGGCGGGAATTGTCCCGGGTGAAGGCCAGGCGCAGGTCCCGCGCGGCGCGCTCCAGGGGGGCCGCGATCCGCACCCAGTCGGCGGCGTCCCGCGCGTGCGAGAGGCCCTCGGCCACGGTGTCCCGCGCCAGCTCCAGCAACTGGCTGGTGGACAGGCTCTCGCCGAAGAATAGCGTCGCCGTATCGGGCAACTGGTGCGCTTCGTCGAAGATCACCGTATTGGCCGCTGGCAGCAGCTCGGCCATGCCCGTGTCACGCAGCACCACGTCGGCAAAGAACAGGTGGTGGTTGACTACCACGATGTCCGCCTGCTGTGCTTCCTTGCGGGCGCGCATCACAAAGCACTCTTTGTAGCTCGGGCACTCCGTGCCCATGCAGTTGTCGCGGGTCGAGGTAACCAGCTGCCAGACCGGCGCGTTTTCCGGCACCGACGCCAGCTCGCCCTTGTCGCCCGACGACGTGACCTTGGCAAAGCGGGCGATCTCGCGCAGCCAGGCGGCATCCTGGCGCGAAGCCAGGCGGCCCTGGATCTCGGCCCGCTCCAGGTGGTAATGGCAGAGGTAGTTGGCCCGCCCCTTTAGCAGCGCCACCGACACCGGCACGTTGAGCGCTTTACGCACCGTGGGGATATCGCGAAGGAAAAGCTGGTCCTGCAGGTTCTTGGTGCCGGTGGAGAGGATCACCTTGCCGCCCCACAGCATGGCCGGAACCAGGTAGGCGAAGGTCTTGCCCGTGCCCGTGCCGGCCTCGACGATGACCGTGTCTGCGCGCTCGATCGCCCCGGCCACGGCGGCAGCCATCTGCTCTTGCGCCGCGCGCGGGCGATAGCCTTCGATGCCGGTGGCCAGTGTCCCGGTCTCGGCAAAGATAGTGGCCAGTTGAGCGGCGTGCGAAGCCGCCGTACCGGACGGCCCGGCAGCGCTGGCCGCCGGTGCTTCGGGCGAGTCAGGCGTGTCGGGCGTAGCGGCTTGATCAGACGGATCTGACGTTACGTTGGCGGCGGGCAGGTCTTCGGAGTCGGGCAAGGCGAGGCTTTTTGGCGAGCCACTTCAAGAGCGGCCCGGGGCAAGGGGAATCGGGGAATCAGGCGGGCACGTCCGGCTCGAGCTGAAGCTGTAGCAAGGTAATCGCGTCCTTGAGCTTGAGGCGGCGCTTTTTCAGTCGGCGCAGTTGCAGCTCATCGTGCGCGGCATCAGCCGCCATGCGGTCGATCAGGTAATCGAGATCGCGATGCTCGATCTGCAACTCCATGATCTGTCGCGATAAGGTATTCAGGTTGCGGTCCATGGGCTCCCCCGCTCAAAGCCGGCGCTGGGCGCCGGCGGGCCGGTACGGCAAATGACGTGGGCGCGGCCAGATGCATCGCGCCGACGTCTGGCACCGGCTATTGTCGCCGGTATTGCCCCCGGCTGTGGGCGCGGCGCTTAGCCGCTCAGAAACCGAAGGGACGTGGCGCGGACGCCTGACCCTGCTGCTCCTTGGCCTTGGCACGACGCTCGTCGACGTCTTTCTGCCGTTGCTCGGCGTCACGCTGCTTTTGCTCGTAAGCCTTGACATTTTCCTGCCGCTGCTTGGCTTGCTGCGCGCCCTGCTCCTGGGCGGCCTTGACGCGGGCATCGAAGTCGGCCTGCTTCTTGTCGTAGGCCTGGGCATTGGCGGCGCGCTGCGGCGCATCGGCCTCATGCTGCGCATCGCGCAGTTTCTGCTCTTGCTGCTTGCGCTCGTAGCTTTCGCGGCTGGCGCGCTCGTTGGCGTCGCGGCTGGGCTGCTCCGCTTCGTACTGGGCGCGCTGGATCGCCTGTTGCCGGTCACGCTCGGCCGCCTTGAATGCGCGCTCAGCGTCACCGACCTCAAGCTCCCGCTTGCGCAGCACCTGCAACTCGGCACGCTGCGCGTCCTTGGCCTTGTCGATGCAATGCGTGACAAAGAACTTGTTGTAGCAATCGTGCTCGGCCGTGCCATAGCGATAGGTGGTCCAGGCGCGCGAGTCGCTGATGGCCTTGCGCTCCGCGGCGAAATCCCGGGGCGGCGTTTGCGCCGCGCCGGCAGCGGCAGGAGGCTGCGCGGCACCAGGGGCCGCCTGCGCCTGGCCGAGCGTTGGCAGGAACAACGCCGCCAGGCCAGTGGCAAGCACGGCAAGCCGCACCTGCGCAGGCAGGAAGCGGGCCGCGCGGAGCACAGCCGGAGTGGCGAGGCGGTCGGGGAACGCGGCCGCAAGGGCGGTCGGATGTGGCTTGACGATCATGCTTGGATTCTAACATCCGCCCTGCCGGTTGCCGTGCTTGTTGCCACGCTTGTTGACATACGGGCAGGCCGGCATCCCGGCGCGGCGCCCCCGCCCCCGCGGGCACCCCGGGGCCACGCAGGCAGCCCCACTCCCAAGCGCCTCGCCGCGTGGCGGCAAGCTTGTGGCAAAATGCCCCGCTTTCGACCGACTGTTTTCCTGATGTCCACTCTGCCAGCTTCCGTCATGCAAAAGATCGTGTCGCTCATCGCGGCCGAACTGTCCGTCCAACCCCGCCAGGTGGCGGCGGCCGTAGAACTGCTCGACGAAGGCGCGACCGTGCCGTTCATTGCGCGCTACCGTAAGGAAGTGACCGGCAACCTGGACGACACGCATCTGCGTAATCTGGAAGAACGCCTGCTCTATCTGCGCGAGATGGAAGAGCGCCGCGCCACCATCCTCGCCTCGATCGAGGAACAGGGCAAGCTGACGCCCGAGCTGCGCGCAGCCGTCGAAGGCGCGGAGACCAAGCAGGTCCTGGAAGACCTTTACCTGCCCTACAAGCCCAAACGCCGCACCCGCGCCCAGATCGCGCGCGAATGCGGGCTGGAACCGCTGGCGCTGGCGCTGCTGGCCGACCCCACGCTGGACCCGCAGGCCGAGGCCGCCAAGTACGTCAACGGCAACCCCACCGCCGAGGGCGGCGTGCCGGACGTCAAGGCCGCGCTGGATGGCGCGCGCGACATCCTGTCGGAACAGTTTGGCGAAACCGCCGAGCTGCTCGGCAAAGTACGCGAGCACCTGTGGAGCCATGGCCTGGTCACCTCCTCTGTGATGGAAGGCAAGGAAGGCGCGGAAGAAGAGAAATTCCGCGATTACTACGAATACAGCGAAACCATTCGCACCATTCCGTCCCACCGCGCGCTGGCGCTGTTCCGCGGCCGCAATGCGGGCGTGCTGATGGTCAAGCTCGGCCTGGGCGAGGAACAGGACGCGATGGTGCCGCACCCGTGCGAAGGCATGATCGCGCGCCATGTCGGCATCCAGAACCAGAACCGCCCGGCTGACAAGTGGCTGGCCGATGTCTGCCGCTGGTGCTGGCGCGTCAAGGTGCAGCCGCACCTGGAAACCGAGCTGCTGACCCAGCTGCGTGAAACCGCGGAAAGTGAAGCCATCAAGGTGTTCGGCCGCAACCTGCACGAACTGCTGTTGGCCGCTCCGGCGGGTCCGAAGTCCGTGATGGGCATCGACCCGGGCATCCGCACCGGCTGCAAGGTGGCCGTGGTCGACGCCACCGGCAAGCTGATCGACACCGCCACCATCTACCCGCACGAGCCGCGCCGCGACTGGAACGGCTCGCTCGCCACGCTGGCGCGCATGGCCAAGCAGCACAATGTCATGCTGGTTTCGATCGGCAACGGCACCGCCAGCCGCGAAACCGACAAGCTGGTGCTGGACCTGATGAAGGCATTGCCCGAAGCCAAGCTGACCAAGATCGTGGTCAGCGAAGCCGGCGCCTCGGTGTACTCGGCATCGGAGCTGGCCGCCAAGGAATTCCCGGACCTCGACGTGTCGATTCGCGGCGCGGTCTCGATTGCGCGGCGCCTGCAGGATCCGCTGGCGGAACTCGTCAAGATCGATCCCAAGTCGATCGGCGTGGGCCAGTACCAGCATGACGTGAACCAGCGCGAGCTGGCCCGCGCGCTGGACGCCGTGGTGGAGGATTGCGTGAACGCCGTGGGCGTGGACGTGAATACCGCCTCGGCCCCGCTGCTGGCCCGCGTGTCCGGCCTGAACACGGTGCTGGCGCGCAATATCGTCGAGTACCGCGATGCCAACGGGGCCTTCCCCAATCGCGCTGCGCTGAAGAAGGTGCCGCGACTGGGTGACAAGACGTTCGAGCAGGCCGCGGGCTTCCTGCGCGTCAACGATGGCGACAACCCGCTGGACCGCTCCTCGGTCCACCCGGAAGCCTACCCGGTGGTCAAGCGGATCCTCGACCAGATCAAGAAGGGCCTGCCGGAAGTGATGGGCAATCGCGAAGCGCTGCGTGGCCTCTCGCCGACATCCTTCACGGATGAGACCTTCGGCCTGCCGACCGTGCGCGACATCCTGTCCGAACTGGAAAAGCCCGGCCGCGACCCGCGCCCCGAGTTCAAGACCGCCACCTTCCAGGACGGCGTGGAAGACATCAAGCACCTGCAGCCGGGCATGGTGCTCGAAGGCGTGGTCACCAACGTTGCCGCGTTTGGCGCGTTCGTCGATATCGGCGTGCATCAGGACGGACTGGTCCATATCTCCGCCCTGTCCACCAAGTTCATCAAGGATGCGCACGAGGCGGTCAAGGCTGGCCAGATCGTCAAGGTCAAGGTGATGGAGGTGGACGTCAAGCGCAACCGCATTGGCCTGACCATGCGGCTGGACGACGAGCCCGGCCAGGGCCCGGTCCGCGCGGGCCAGACCGACCGCGGCAACGCGCCGCGCCAGGGTCAGGGCCAGCGGCCCGGCCAGGGCAAGGGGTTCGGCGGCAATCAGCGCCGCGATGAACCGTCAGGCGCCATGGCGGCAGCCTTCGCCAAGCTCAAGCGCTGAGCCTCGCGGGACCGACGTAAAAAAGCCCCTGTGCCATGTGCACAGGGGCTTTTTTACTTTCTGCGGGCCAGTGAGGCTATCCCAGCCGCTACTGCGGCATGCGAGCCGGGGGGTGCCGTCAGATTTCCACCTTGGTTCCAAGCTCAACTACACGGTTGGCTGGAATCTGGAAGAAGTCCGAGGGCTTGGCACCGTTCTGATGCATCCACGCGAACAGGCTTTCACGCCACATCGACATGCCCGGCAGCTTCGACGGAATCACCGATTCGCGGGCGATGAAGAATGAGGTTTCCATCAGCTCGAACTGCATGTTGAGCTTGCGCTGGGCCAGATCCAGCACCCGCTGCACATCCGGCGTTTCCTTGAAGCCGTACTCGGACTTGAGGATGAACACGCCGCCGCCAAGATCCTTGCAGGTCAGGCGATGGTCATCGTCCACATAGGGCACGTCGCGCGTGACAAAGCTCAGGAACACCACGCGCTCATGCAGCACGCGGTTGTGCTTGAGGTTGTGAAGCAGCGAAACCGGTACGGACTCGGTGTTGCCGGTCAGGAACACGGCCGTGCCTTCGACCCGATGCGGCGGGTGCGCCAGCAGGCCACCGATAAACGGCTCGAGCGGAATGCCATCTTCCAGGCTGCGTGCGCGCAGCAGCTTGCGCCCGCTGTGCCAGGTCATCAGCAGGAAGAAGGCGGTGCCGCCCATCAGCAGCGGGAACCAGCCGCCCTCGGCGATCTTGAGCAGGTTGGCCGAGAAAAACGCCAGGTCAACCAGCAGGAAGGTCAGGCCGATCAGGGTCACCAGGATCGGGTTCCACTTCCAGACGTTGCGCATGACCACGGCGGCCAGGAACGTGGTGATCACCATGGTGGTCGTCACCGCGATACCGTAGGCGGCCGCCAGGTTGTCGGACTTCTTGAAGGCCACCACCACGATCACCACCAGCACCAGCAGGAGCCAGTTGATGACCGGCAGGTAGATCTGGCCGATTTCAGCGTCCGAGGTATAGCGGATGCGCATGCGCGGCACAAAGCCCAGCTGGATAGCCTGGCTGGTCAGCGAGAAAGCACCGGAGATGACAGCCTGCGAGGCGATCACCGTGGCAAAGGTGGCCAGCAACACCATCGGCAGCAGCAAGGGTTGCGGCACCATCAGGTAAAACGGGTTGCTGATGGCTTCGGGGTTCTGCAGCAGCATCGCGCCCTGGCCGAAGTAGTTCAGCATCAGGCAAGGCATCACCACCGCGAACCAGCCCGTGCGGATCGGCCGGATGCCAAAGTGACCCATATCGGCGTACAGCGCTTCCGCGCCGGTCAGCACCAGGAACACCGAGCCAAGCACCACAAAGGCCTGCAGCGAATGCTCCATCAGGAAGGTGACCGCGTAGTACGGGTTGACCGCCATCAGGATCGAGGGCACATGCATCATGTGGTAGGCGCCCAGCGCGCCTAGCGCGGCGAACCACACCATCATGATGGGCCCGAACAGCTTGCCCACCGCGGCGGTGCCGCTGCGCTGGATCATGAACAAGGCCACCAGGATCACCAGCGTGATCGGTATGACGAAGTGCGACAGCCCGGGCGCGGCGATCTCCAGGCCCTCCACCGCGGACAGGACCGAGATCGCCGGGGTGATCACCGCATCGCCATAGAACATGCAGGCGCCGAAGATGCCGAACATCATCAGCAGCTTTGCCATGCGCGAGCGCGGTGCCGCGGTACGCAGCGCCAGCGCCATCAGGGCCAGGATGCCGCCCTCGCCGTCGTTATCGGCGCGCATGACGAACATCACGTACTTGAGCGAAACCACGATGATCATCGCCCAGAACAACATGGAGATGATCCCCATGACGGCGGCGTCGCTAAATGGGATGCCGTGCTCGGTGCTGAAGCACTCCTTCAGGGCGTACAACGGGCTGGTACCGATATCGCCGAAGACGACGCCGATCGCCCCGATCACCAGCGCACGCTTGCTGGGACTTTCGACGAAATAATGACTGGATGCGGGCTGGGTCATGGATAAGGGTAAGGTTGAAAGGCTCGCGCAACGGCATCGGCGCACGGATATGTGCGCCTGAGATGGCGCAACGGCACCGCGCCGCTATTGCATTGCACAAACGCGCGCCATTCTAGATGAAGTGCCGGGTGACGACCACTAGGGAGCATCCCGCCTTGAGGAACCTGCCTCGTGCTGGTGACGTGGCAAGCATGCGAGGGAAGTCCCGCCCGGTCAAGCGCTTGCGCGGGGTGGACCACCAAATCGCCCACGAATAGGGGGATACGCACGTTGCTGCACCGCCACAAACTGTGCACATTTAGTCACAATTGAACATGGATCGTGTGCGGATCAAACGCCAAGATAGCGATCCAGCAAGCCGGGTTGCACCGCCAGTTCGGCCGCAGGCCCGTTCATGACGACCATGCCCTTCTCCAGCACCACCACGCGATCGGCATTGGCCAGCACCGTGCGGTAGTTGCGATCCACCACCACGGATGCAATGCCGGTGGCGCGCACGGTGGCAATGACCTGCCAGATCTCGGCGACAATGCGTGGCGCCAGGCCTTCGGTCGCCTCATCGAGGATCAGGCAGTCCGGGTTGGTCATCAAGGCCCGTCCGATAGACAGCATCTGCTGCTCGCCGCCGGACAGTTGCTGCCCACCGTGGCCAAGGCGCTCCTTGAGGCGCGGGAACTGGTCCAGCACCCTTGCCTCGTCCCAGTCCATCCGGCCAGACGGCCCTTTGCGCGCCGCCATCAAGAGGTTCTCGCGCACAGAGAGATTGGGGAAGATGCCCCGCCCTTCGGGCACATAGGCCACGCCCAGGCGTGCCACTTCATACGGCTGCGCACGGGAGACGTCGCGCCCGCCGGCGAGGATGGTGCCCTCGCGCTGCCGCACATGGCCCAGGAGAGTACGCAGCAGCGTGCTCTTGCCCATGCCGTTGCGCCCCAGCAAGCCCACGGTCTCGCCCGTGCCAACGCTGAAATCGATCCCGCGCAGGACGTGGCTGCTGCCATACCAGGCATGGACGCCGCGTGCGGCAATCATCTCGCTTGGCGCGCTCATGCTGCCTGCTCCCTATGCAGGGCCGCCTGGTGGGAGGCTGCCCCCTCCTCGTCCTTCTCAGCCTCCTCGCCCAGGTAAGCCTGCTGGACTTCGCGATTGACGCGGATCGCTTCGGGATCGCCAGAGGCGATCACAGTGCCGTTGACCATCACCGTGATCCGGTCCGCCACGGAGAACACCGCCTCCATGTCGTGCTCGACCAGCAGCACCGCGTGGCCATCGCGCAGCGAACGCAGCAGCGCAAGCATGCGTGCCGACTCCTCCGCGCCCATGCCGGCCAAAGGCTCATCCAGCAGCAGCACGGTGGGCTGGGTGGCCAGGCACATCGCCACCTCGAGCTGGCGCTTCTGGCCATGCGACAGCGCCGTGGCAACGGTATCCGCGCAGCCTGCCAGGCCGGCGCACTCCAAGGCTTCGTCGCCCAGCGCGCGGCTGGTGCGGCATCGCTGCGCGCCCTCCCACAGTCGCCAGGCCCGCTGCGCGCGCGACTGTGCCGCCAGGCGGCAGTTCTCGCGCACCGTCAGCGGCAGGAAGATATTGTTGCGCTGGTAGCTGCGGCCCACGCCTTCGCGCGCCAGGCGCGGCTGCGACCAGCCGGTCACGTCGCGCCCCTGCAATTGCAGCGCGCCAGACGATGGCGGCAGCTCGCCCGACAACATATTGATCAGCGTGGACTTGCCCGCGCCATTGGTGCCGATCACCGCGTGGATCTCATGCAAGGCCAGGTCCAGGTCCACGTCGCCCACCGCGGTGAGGCCGCCAAAGCGGCGAGTCAGCTTGCGGGCCGACAGGACCGGCGCAGGTACGACAGGTACAGGTGCGTTCATCGTGATCCTCCTTGGCGCCGGCGCGCGGCACCACGGGCCAGGCTGATCAGCCCATGCGGCAGCAAAGCCACCGCCAGGATGACAAAGCCGCCCATCAGCAACTGCCAGTGCTTGGTCAGCGTGCTGAACCACTCCGCGAGCAAGACGAAGGAGAAGGCCCCCAGCACCGCGCCCGCCAGGCTGCCGGCCCCGCCCAGGATCACCATCAGCATGGCGTTGCCGGACTGGTGCCAGGATGCGATCTCCGGATTGACGAAGCCGTACTGGATGGCATACAGGTAGCCGGCCAGGCCGGCAAAGGTGCCGGCCACCACGAAGGCGCCAAGCTGGTAGCGATAGGTGGCATAACCGGCAGCACGCATGCGCTGCTCGTTATGCTTGATGCCCACCAGCGCATGGCCGAAGCGCGAGCGCAGCACCACCGCCAGCCCGGCCACCGTGAGCACCAGCGCGCCAAGCACCAGCCAGTAGAAATGCGTGACGTCGTTGACGTCGAACGGGTGCGCCCCCAACAAGCCGAACTCCGGTCGGAAATAGATATAGGTACCGTCGCTGCCGCCCGCGATCTTGGTGTCGTGAAAGACGAAATACACCATCTGCGCGAATGCCAGCGTGACCATGATGAAATAGATGCCACGCGTGCGCAGCACCAGCGCGCCCACCACCAGCGCCAGCAGCGCGGCCGCGCCAAGCGCGCCCATCAGCAAAAGCCAGCCGTTGCCCGGACCGGCCTGCGGCGCCATCATCGCGGTGGCGTAGGCGGCCATGGCAAAGTAAGCCGCATGGCCCAGGCTGACCAGCCCGGTGTAGCCGATCAGCAACTGCAGCGACAGCGCGAAGATGGCCATGATCATGACCTTGCTGACCAGCTCGATGTAAAAACGCTGCCCGTCCGAGTTCAGCAGTAGCGGCAGCACCGCCAGCACCGCAAACGCGGCCAGCCAGCCCAGGCCGCCCAGCCAGGGCATGGGCTGGCTGCGCGCGCGCGCCGGCCCCTCCAATGCATTGGTATCGCTTGGCATATCCCTACCCCGCCTTGAACAAGCCCTGGGGTTTCCAGAGCAGGATGAGTGCCATCAGCAGGTAGACCAGCACGCCGGAGGCCTCCTGCCAGAACACCTTGCCGAACGTATCGACGAAACCCAGCAGCAGCGAGGCCACCATGGCCCCCTTGACCGAGCCGATGCCACCGATCACCACCACCACGAAGCACACGATCAGCACCTGGCTGCCCATGCCCGGATAGACCGAGGACACCGGCGCGGCGATCATGCCGGCCAGCACCGCCAGGGCCACGCCCAGCGCAAACACGAAGCGGTACAGCACCGTGACGTTGATGCCCAGCGACTGCACCATCTCGCGATTGGTGGCGCCGGCGCGAATCATCATGCCAAGGCGCGTGCGGCGGATGACCAGGTACATGGCCGCGGCCACCAGCAGGCAGATCGCGGAGATAAACAGGCGATAGACCGGATAGGTCATGTCATTGCCGATCGGCAGGGCCCAGTCGAGCATGGCCGGCACGGTCACGCCATGTACGTCGTCGTCCACCAGGATGCTGCGCAGTTCCTCGAACACAAGGATGAGCCCGTAGGTCATCAGCACCTGCTGCAGATGCTCGCGCTCGTAGAGATAGCTGAAGAACACCCATTCCAGCACGTAGCCGAACGCCACCGCCAGCACGATGCCCAGCGGAATGGCGATCAGCAGGCTGCCGGTCAGCCCGGCCAGCGTGAAAGCCAGGTAGGCGCCCAGCATGTAGAAGCTGCCGTGGGCGAGGTTGATCACGCCCATGATGCCGAAGATCAACGTCAGGCCGCTCGCGACAAGAAAGAGCAATAGGCCGTACTGGATGCTATTGAGGCACTGAATGAAGAAGGAAACGATATCCATGGATATCCATGCGGCAAAGCGGCAACTCGGTTGCGGTATGCGGCCCGGCTGGCGCCGGGCCGGACTTCGGCACGGCGCCTTGGCGGCGGCGGGCCACGGCGACTACCCGCTCAGAGCCGGCAGCCGCGCGCCGGATCGGCCAACGCCTTCACTGCAACGGCGCCCAGCTTGTTCTCCCGGCCATCGACTTTGCGCAGGTAGAAATCCTGCACCGGATTGTGGGCCTTCGAGAGCGTGAAAGTCCCGCGCGGGCTATCGACCTTGGTCTGCTCCATCGCCTTGATGACCTCGGCCTTCTTGCTCATGTCGCCCTTGACCGCGCCGGCGCCTGCGGCCAGCAACTGCGCGGCGTCGTAGCCCTGCACGGCGTACACGTCGGGCTGCAGCTTGTAGGCCTTGGCGTATTCCAGGCGGAAGCTCTTGTCGCGCGGGTTGGGCAGGCCATCGGCATAGTGCAGCGTGGTTTCGATGCCTTGCGCCGCGGCGCCCTGTGCTTCCAGCGTGCCGTCGGTGAGGAAGCCCGACGCGTAGAGCGGAATCTTGTCCTTGAGGCCCGCCGCGGCCCAGTCCTTGACGAATTTCACGGCGCCGCCGCCGGCGAAGAACACGAAGACCGCATCGGGCTTGATCGATGCGACCTCGGTGATCAACGCCTGGAATTCCACGTTGGGGAACGGCAGGCTCAACTCCTTCACCACCTTGCCGCCCTTGGCCTCGAAGGCTTCCTTGAAGCCCTTGACCGACTGCTCGCCGGCCGCGTATTTCCACGTCAGCGTGACCACCTTCTTCATGCCGCGCTCGGCCAGCACATGGCCCATGGCGTAGCCCGGCTGCCAGTTCGAAAACGAGGAGCGGAAGATATTGGGGCCGCACAGCGGGCCGGTGGCTTCATCCACACCCGCATTGGGAATGATCAGCAGCGTGTTGTTTTCCTTGGCCACCTTGACGATGCCCATCTGCACGCCCGAGTGCACCGTGCCCACCACCACGTCGACTTGGTCGCGCTTGATCAGCTTGGTGGCGTTCTCCGGCGACTTGGCCGGATCGGACTCGTCGTCCACCTTGAAGTACTCGATCTCACGCCCGCCCAGCTTGCCGCCCTGCTCCTGCACGTACATCTTGAAGCCATTCTCGATGGCGTTGCCCAGCGACGCATAGGTGCCCGTGTAAGGCAGCATGAAGCCAACCTTGATCTTGCCGGTGCCCTGGGCATTGGCGCCCGCGGCAAAGGCAAGGGATGCAGCGATGGCTAGGCATGCGGGGGCCAGCCCGCGCGATGTGAAGCGATGCATGGATGTCTCCTGGTGGTCAAGCCGACTTCCGTCGCCTGGGCCGGCATCGCCAGCCTGCGGGACTCCCATCCGTGCGCGGCATTCGCAGACCTCGCGAGCTGCCGGACGGGGGGGGAACTGCAGGCCAACGCGCAGGGGGCGCGGAATTATTTTAGGTATGAAGTATGTGCCGTTATAAACCTGACTGCCGCGTCCGTCAACGGCCCGGGCTGGTCGCGGTGAGGCGAGTGGCCGCATCGCGGGAGTTTAAGCAGGACGGTTTGTGGCGCATATCGATGGATACCCTCAATCTGCGCCATGGTGCCGTATTCATCGTCCTCGCCTTGCACCGCCAGCACGGGACATTGGATCTGCGACAGCAGCGGATGCAGGTCGAAGGCGCGGAACGCGGGATCGAGCCAGATATCGTTCCAACCCCAGAAGGCGGAATCCACATCGTCGTGATGGCGCGCCAGCTTGCTGCGCAGGTCCGCCTGCAGATAGGCCTCGCGGGCGGCCCGGATGCTGCTCACCGAGATATCCTCCACCAGGATGTGCGGCGCCAGCACGGTGATGCCATCGACCGCCTGAGGGAAACTCGCGGCATGTATCAGCGCGATCGAGCCGCCGTCGCTGTGGCCGAACAGCCAAGGCTTGCCACGTTTGCGTCCCGGCCCGATCTCGAGTGTGTCGAACAGCGCCGGCAGTGCCTCGCGCGCCTGGCGATGCATGTAGTCGACGCCCCACTTTTCCGGGGCGGGACGCGGGGTGGAGCGCCCATAGCCATAACGCGACAGCACCAGCCCGCGAAAGTCTCCAGCCTCGCACAGCGCGGCGGGATAGTCGCGCCACATACTGATCGAACCCAGCCCCTCGTGCAGGAAGACCACCAGCGGGCGCTCCTGCCGCTGCGGCCGCAGCCACTGGATCTCGATCTGGATACGGCGGCCGTCGAACGGAATTTCCACCAATTCGCTTTGCATGCCCTTGCCCTTCATCATCGGTCTGTCGTCGCCGGCACGATTGCCGGCTCCGGAGCCGCGCCATCGGCAGCCGCGTGCGCAGCCTCCTCTCGCTGGCGCAGCTGGAAGCGCTGGATCTTGCCGGTGGCCGTCTTCGGCAGTTCAGCCACGCACTCGATCTGGCGCGGATACTTGTACGGGGCCAGCCGCGACTTGACGAACGCCTGCAGCTCGGCCGCCATGCCCTCATGCCAGGACTGGCCGGGGCGCAGCACCACGAAGGCTTTCGGCTTGACCAGTTCGTCGGCATCGGCCACGCCGATCACCGCTGCCTCCAGCACGGCCGGATGCAAGGCCAGCACGGCCTCGACCTCGAATGGCGATACATAGATGCCGCCCACCTTGAGCATATCGTCGCTGCGCCCGGCGTAGATGAAATAGCCATCCGCATCCTGCTGGTACTTGTCGCCGCTGCGGGTCCATTCGCCCACGAAGGTGTCGCGGGTCTTGTCGCGGTTGCCCCAGTACATCAGCGCGGCGCTCGGGCCCTTGATAAAGAGGTCGCCAATCTCGCCCTGCGCGCAGGGCTGGCCCGCTTCATCCAGCAGCCTCAGCGCGTAGCCGGGCACCGGCTTGCCGGTGGTGCCGTAGCGCACGTCGCCGGGACGGTTCGACAGGAAGATGTGCAACATCTCGGTGGAGCCAATGCCGTCGAGGATGTCGCAGCCAAAATGCGCGCGGAAACGATCACCGATATCCTTGGGCAGTGCCTCGCCCGCCGACGTGCAAACGCGCAGCGCAACCTCCGGCCGACGCGGCAGGTCGCCCGCGGCCAGCATGCCGGCATATAACGTGGGCACGCCGCAGAAAACCGTCGGGCGCTGCTCGCGCAGCCGGCGGAACACCGCTTGCGGCGTGGGACGTTCGGCCATCAACACGGTGGTGGCGCCAACGGCAAGCGGAAACGTCAGCGCATTGCCCAGGCCGTAGGCGAAGAACAGCTTCGCCGCGGAAAAAACCACGTCGTCTTCACGCAGGCCAAGCACCTGGCGCGCATAGAGATCGGCGGTATGGAACAGGTTGCCATGCGTGTGCACGGTGCCCTTTGGGCGCCCCGTGGAACCGGACGAATACAGCCAGAAGGCGATGTCGTCCGGCCGCGTGGCGGCAGCGCCCTCCAGCGGCATGCCCTGCCCGGCCATCTCGGCCACGCTCGGCCCCGGGCCGGCACTGCCGGCATCCGGTGCGGCGAGGATCAGCGCGGGCGCGGTGCCAGCTTTGCCGATGGCATCGCGCATGACGCTGGCCAGCGGTGCCGAGACCACGACCGCGCGCGCGCCGCTGTGGTCCAGCATGTAGGCGTAGTCGTCGACGGTCAGCAGCGTGTTGACGGCCACGGGCACCACGCCGGCGAGCAGGCAGCCGAGGAACACCGTGGGGAAATCGATGGTGTCCAGCGCGCACAGCAGCAGGCGCTCCTCGGGGCGGATCCCGGCATGCAGCAGGGCGGCGGCAAAGCGCCGGCATCGCTGGTCCAGCGCGGCAAAGCTGAGCAGGCCGGCATCGTCCACATAGGCGACCTTGTCGGCGCGGCCTGCCGCCAGGTTGCGCGACAGCAAGTCGGCGGCGGCGTTGTAGCGGGCCGGCAGTACGGAAATGGCCGCCGCTGTAGCGGCATGAGTCGCATCGGCCGCCGGGGACGGGGATGCAATGGGGGGCGTCATGTCTCCACTCCTCGATGCCGTCCCCGGGGTCGCACTTCGCCGTGGGAACGGAGTCAGGTTTGTCGTGATTTTTTGTTTTTTCTTGACCTGCATTTGTCGATGCATTTTATTGCATATCGCCTATTATGCAAGCAGAGAAATGCACTATATGACACGAAGGCCGCGTCCCTTATAATCGCAACCCCGATCCTGGCCCCAACCGCTCCCATTCCCTATCCAAACCCGCCCGCCATGCGCCGCGACCCAGACCCACTGCTGGCCCCCGATTCCTCCGACGCCCGCCCTGCCGGCGAGCGCGATCCCTACCTGACGCAACTCGGCGAGCGCATCCGCTCGCTGCGCGCGGCGCGGGGCATGTCGCGCAAGGACCTCGCGCGCGGCGCGGAGGTGTCCGAGCGCTACCTCGCCAACCTGGAGACCGGCACCGGCAATGCGTCCGTGCTGCTGCTGCGCCAGGTGGCGCGCGCGCTGGATGTGCCGCTGCCGGTGGTGCTGGCGGAGATGGAGACCCAGCACGCTGCTGGTGGCCAGCCTGCCTCGGAGTTCTCGCAGCTGGTGCAGTGGCTGGCGCAACTGCCCGCGGCCGACCTGTCACGCGTGCGCGAGGCTTGCCGCCATGCCCTGGCGCCCTCCGCCTCCCATGACGCGCGCCATCGCCGCATTACGCTGATCGGGCTGCGCGGCGCCGGCAAATCCACACTCGGGCGGGCGCTGGCCGCGGCCATGGAAGTGCCCTTCGTCGAGCTCAACGGTGTCATAGAGCAGGAAGCCGGTGCCAGCCTGGCCGAAATCCACTCCCTCTACGGGCAGGCCGCCTACCGCCGCTACGAGATGCGCGCACTTGAACGCGTGCTGCGGGAGAACGACCGCATGGTGCTGGCCACACCCGGGAGCCTGGTCTCGGAGCCCTCCACCTTCAACCTGCTGCTGGCACGCTGCTACACAGTCTGGGTAAAGACCTCGCCCGAGGAACACATGGCACGAGTGGTAGCGCAGGGCGACATGCGCCCGATGGAAGGCAACCGTGAAGCCATGGACGATCTGCGCCGGATCCTGCTGGCGCGCACTCCGCTGTACTCCCGCGCGGACGTGACGATCGACACCAGCGGCCAGGATCCCACCACCTCCCTGCAGGCTTTGCGCGCCCATCTTCGCGTGATTGGCGCGTGATTGGTACCTGTTTGGCGCCTGAACATCGAGCAAGGATTGCGTCGGCCAGATTTGTGCACTATATTTCATCGCAAGGGATGATCGACAATATAATGCATAAAGGAGACCACGATGTCCGCCCCGGCCACTCCCACCGCCACCGCCACCACGATTGAGCAAGCCCCCGTCACCTTTGAGCGCGACCCCGCGCAATACCGCCACTGGAAACTGACGTTCGCGGGCCCGGTGGCCACGCTGTCCATGGATGTCGACGAAGACGGCGGCCTGCGCCCCGGCTATGCCCTCAAGCTGAACTCCTACGACCTCGGCGTGGACATCGAACTGCACGACGCCGTGCAGCGCATCCGCTTCGAGCACCCGGAAGTGCGCACCGTGGTCCTCACCAGCGCCAAGGACCGCATTTTCTGCTCAGGCGCCAACATCTTCATGCTCGGCAAGTCATCGCACGCCTGGAAGGTGAACTTCTGCAAGTTCACCAACGAAACCCGCAATGGCATCGAGGACGCCAGCCGCCACTCTGGCCTGAAGTTCATCGCGGCCTGCAACGGCACCACCGCCGGCGGCGGCTATGAACTGGCCCTGGCCTGTGACGAGATCGTGCTGGTCGACGACCGTTCCTCCGCCGTCAGCCTGCCCGAAGTGCCGCTGCTGGGCGTGCTGCCTGGCACCGGCGGGCTCACGCGCATCACCGACAAGCGCCGGGTGCGGCGCGACCACGCCGACATCTTCTGCACCACCACCGAGGGCGTGCGTGGGCAGCGGGCGCACGACTGGAAACTGGTCGATGCCGTGGTCAAGCCGGCGCGCTTCGCGGAACATGTGCAACAGCGCGCGCTTGCGCTTGCCGCGCAGAGCGACCGGCCCGCCGGCCAGGATGGCGTGAAGCTCACGCCACTGTCGCGCAGCCAGGATGCGCACGGATACCGCTATGAAACGGTCCAGGTGCATATCGACCCGCATGCCCGCAAGGCCACGCTGACGGTCTTCGGCCCGACCAAGCACCAGCCGCAGGCGCTGGCCGCGATCCTTGCCGCCGGCGCCGACTGGTGGCCGCTGAAGATGGCGCGCGAGCTCGACGACGCCATCCTCACGCTGCGCGCCAACCATCTCGACATTGGCATGTGGATCCTCAAGACCGAAGGCGATCCCCATCAGGTGCTGGCCACCGATGCGCTGCTGGATGCGCATGCCGGGCACTGGTTCGTGCGCGAAACCATCGGCATGCTGCGCCGCACGCTGGCGCGCCTGGAGGTGTCGTCGCGCACGCTGTTTGCGCTGATCGAGCCGGACTCCTGCTTTGCCGGCACGTTGCTAGAGCTGGCCCTGGCCGCCGACCGCAGCTACATGCTGCACCTGCCCGACGCGCCGGACGATGCACCGCGCGTGTTCGCCAGCGCCGCCAACTTCGGCCGCTATCCGGCCGTCAACGGGCTGACCCGGCTGGCCGCGCGTTTCTACCAGGACGAGGTGGCGGTCCAGGCCGTGCAGGACCATATCGGCGCGCCGCTCGACGCCATCAACGCCGCCTCGCTCGGCCTCGTCACCGCCACGCCCGACGACATCGACTGGGAAGACGAGATCCGCATTGCCATCGAGGAGCGCGCCAGCCTGTCGCCGGACGCCTTGACGGGACTCGAAGCCAACCTGCGCTTCGGGCCGGTGGAGACCATGGAGACCCGCATCTTTGGCCGCCTCACCGCCTGGCAGAACTGGATCTTCAACCGGCCCAACGCGGTGGGCGAGCAAGGCGCGCTCAAGGTGTTCGGCTTGGGCAACAAGGCCCGCTTCGACTGGGACCGCGTCTGAGCCCGTTTGCCCATCCGGGCCAGCCGTCCGCGCAACAAGAAACAAAAAACAAGAAACAAGACAAGGAGACAACCCCGTGAGCATCGACTACAGCCAGAAGATCCCGAACAACGTCAACCTGTCCGACGACCGCGCGCTGCAACGCGCGCTCGAGCACTGGCAGCCCGCCTTTCTCGACTGGTGGCGCGACATGGGACCCGAAGGCTCGCACCAGCACGATGTCTACCTGCGCACGGCGGTCTCGGTCGATCCTTCCGGCTGGGCGCATTTCGACCACGTCAAGATGCCCGACTATCGCTGGGGCATCTTCCTCCAGCCCGCCGACCCGGCACGCCGCATTCATTTCGGCGAGCACAAGGGCGAAGCGGCCTGGCAGGAAGTGCCGGGCGAGCATCGCGCCAACCTGCGGCGCATCATCGTCACCCAGGGCGACACCGAGCCGGCCTCGGTGGAGCAGCAACGCCACCTGGGCATGACTTGCCCCTCGCTCTACGACCTGCGCAACCTGTTCCAGGTCAATGTGGAAGAAGGCCGCCACCTGTGGGCCATGGTGTACCTGCTGCATCGCCATTTTGGGCGCGACGGGCGCGAAGAGGCCGAGGCGCTGCTGGGACGGCGTTCCGGCGACGAGGACAACCCGCGCATCCTGGGCGCCTTCAATGAGCGCACGCCCGACTGGCTGGCCTTCTTCATGTTCACCCACTTCACCGACCGCGACGGCAAGTTCCAGCTCTGCGCGCTGGCCGAATCCAGCTTCGACCCGCTGGCGCGCACCACGCGCTTCATGCTGACCGAAGAAGCCCACCACATGTTCGTCGGCGAGTCCGGCATCTCCCGCGTGATCCAGCGCACCTGCGAAGTCATGCGCGAGCGCGATATCCAGGATCCCGCGGACGTGCGCGCCGCTGGCGTGATCGATCTCGATACCATCCAGCGCTACCTCAACTTCCACTACAGCGTGACCATCGACCTGTTCGGCGCCGACCAGTCGTCCAACGCCGCCACTTTCTACAGCGCCGGGCTCAAGGGCCGCTTCGAGGAAGGCAAGCGTGGCGACGACCACGTGCTCAAGGGCGAGGTGTACCGCATCCTCGACGTCACCGACGGCCGCCTGGGCGAGCGTGAGGTGCCCATGCTCAACGCGCTCAACGAGGTGCTGCGCGACGACTACGTCAAGGACACGCTCGGCGGCGTGGCGCGCTGGAACAAGGTGATCGAAAAGCACGGCATCGCATTCCGCATGACAGTGCCGCACAAGGCATTCAACCGCAAGATCGGCAGCCTGGCCAACGTCCATGTCTCGCCGGCTGGCGAACTGCTCACCGAAGCGCAATGGCAGGCCGGCGAGCGCGAGTGGCTGGCAACCGACGAGGACCGCGCCTTCGTGGCCTCGCTGATGGGCCGGGTCACCGAGCCCGGCAAGTACGCCAACTGGATCGCTCCGCCGGTGGTGGGCGTCAACCGCCAGCCGATGGATTTCGAGTACGTACGCTTCAACTGACCCTGACCAGCCCGGACTGACCCACGGGCAACATGCGGCGCAGCACCGGCGACAGACCGGCCGCGCGCCAAGGAGACCAAAGAGATGGGCGCCCCCGACATCATCAAGCAGCACCTGATCGACCCCGAGATCTGCATCCGCTGCAACACCTGCGAAGACACCTGCCCGATCGACGCGATCACCCATGACGACCGCAACTACGTGGTCAGGGCCGACGTGTGCAACGGCTGCGGCGCCTGCCTGGGGCCGTGCCCCACCGGCGCGATCGACAACTGGCGCACGATGCTCAAAAGCGCGGCCTATCCGATCGAGGCGCAGTTGCTATGGGACGAACTCCCCGCCAGCCTGCCCTTGCCGGCGGACGCGGGGCTCGATAGCGCGCCGGATCCGGCTTCACCGCCGCAGACCGGGCAGGAGCCGCAAACCCAGCAGGTGGAAACCAGCCGGCATACCTCGCCCAAGGCGCCGTGGTCGGCGGCGCATCCGTATGTCAACCTGCACGGCGTGCGCGCCCCCGTCACCGCCACCGTGGCCGGCAACTACCGCCTGACCGCCGACGACGCATCGAGCGATGTGCATCACATCGTGCTGGATTTCGGGCAGCACTATTTCCCGGTGCTGGAAGGCCAGGCCATCGGCATCGTGCCGCCCGGCACCGACGCCAACGGCAAGCCGCACTACATCCGCATGTACTCGATCGCCAGCCCGCGCGACGGCGAGCGGCCGGGCTACAACAACCTGGCGCTCACCGTGAAGCGCGTCGAGCAGGATCATGACGGGCAGCCTGTGCGCGGCGTGGCATCCAACTTCCTGTGCGATCTCGCGCGCGGCGACGAAGTGCGCGTGGTCGGCCCGTTCGGCACCACCTTCCTGATGCCCAACCACCGTGAAGCCAGCGTGATGATGATCTGCACCGGCACCGGCTCGGCCCCGATGCGCGCCATGACGGAGCACATGCGGCGCAACGTCGAGCAATTCGACGGACAGCGCCTGTTGTTCTTCGGCGCCCGCAACGCGCGGGAACTACCCTACTTCGGCCCGTTGATGAAACTGCCGCCGAGCTTCCTCGATATCCATCTCGCCTTCTCGCGCGATCCCGGCCAGCCCCGACGCTATGTGCAGGACGCCATCCGCGAAGCCGGCGCCCGCGTGGCGGCGCTGCTCAACGACCCGCACGGCCATGTCTACATCTGCGGCCTCAAGGGAATGGAAGACGGGGTGCTGGCTGCGTTCGCAGAGGTCTGCGCCAGCACCGGGCTGGCCTGGGGTGAACTGGAAGTTGCCATGAAGACAGAGGGACGGCTGCATATCGAGACGTACTGAGACGTACTGAGACATACCGATCCTGCGGAAGGCCTCGCTCCGTTGCGCCCCACACCCTCGCAACGCGGAGCGCAGCAGAAGGTCTTATACAGGACAAGTGCGCATTCCGCAGCGGGCGAGACCACCAAGCCATGCAGATAAAGATGGCGTTTTCCTGCTTCCCTTACGAAACGAACCGCCTATAATGTTTCTGAAGAAACAGGAGCGAGGCGATGCAACCCAAGCAAGTCCCCGAGCATCTTCCTGCCGGCAGTCCGGACCCCGGCACCACCCTCACCAAGGCGGTCATGCGTGCAGCCGGCTTCCTTGGCATCAGCCAGGCAGGCGTGGCCAACGTGCTGGGCATCAGCACCGCCTCTGTGTCCCGAATGGCTTCCGGGGGCTATGTGCTCGATGCGCATCGCAAGGAATGGGAGTTCGGCGTGCTGTTCGTACGCCTGTTCCGCTCGCTCGACGCCATCCTCGGCCACAGCGACCAGGCCCGCCTCTGGCTGGCCAACGAAAACCTGGCGTTGGGTGGCAAGCCGCTCGACCTGATCCGCACAACAGAGGGCCTGGTACGTGTCGTTCACTATCTGGATGCCACCCGCGGTCGCGTCTGAGCGCAAGCCGTTTGCGCTCACGCTCTGGCGCGCGGTTGAGGCCCAGCATGTGGTATCGACCATGCCGCTGGTCGACAGCCTGGAGGAGCAGGCCGTGCTGGAAGCCGTGCTGGACGCCGGCAAGCCCGCGGTGCCCGCCGACGCACGCCACCTGCACTATCTTCTGTTCACGCCCTTTCGCTACCCGCCCTCGCCCTGGGGCTCGCGCTTTCGCGCCGAGCAGGATCCTGGCGTGTTCTACGGCGCGGACGATATTCGCACCGCCTGCGCGGAACTGGGCTACTGGCGCTGGCGCTTCCTGCTCGACAGCCCGGCGCTGCCCCGCATCGACGCCCGGCCCCACACCTTGTTCCAGGTGAGCGTGCGCACCGAAGGCATCGCGCTCGACGC
The DNA here is from genome assembly GCF_058794615.1 of Cupriavidus sp. GW823-FHT07A04. NCBI lineage: Bacteria > Pseudomonadati > Pseudomonadota > Betaproteobacteria > Burkholderiales > Burkholderiaceae > Cupriavidus > Cupriavidus sp. GW823-FHT07A04. Next base: position 600,268 of record NZ_JBXAHA010000001.1, on the reverse strand, counting down.
CCCGCCGTTTGCCGAAGACGCAGCGAAGTGGACCGATCCCGACCACTATGATGCCTGCCAGGCCTTGGCCCGCACGGCCCGGGAAGCTGGCCTCGGCATGATCCGCTACACCTCGGTGCGCGACCCGGAGCACGGCGCCTGCGCCGCGCTGCTAACCCCGCGCGCCTTCGCCGAACCCCAACCACGCGTCACCACCACCTGGATGCTGACCGTGCGGCCTGACCGCGTCATCTGGCAACGCGACGACCTGCTGCAGCGGGACAGCTTCCAGTTTGCCGCCAGCGTCTGGCAGCGCAGCAAGGCCAGTCCCGCCCCTGCCTGAACCCCCGCGCGCCATTGCAGCCGCGATCCTTATCGGGGCGAGTTCTTGCGCCCTTCGCCATTCTGACGCAATTGGCTGTTGCACCGCGGTAGGATTTGCCTTATAATCTTTTTCTTCGACGGACGCGGGGTGGAGCAGTTGGCAGCTCGTCGGGCTCATAACCCGAAGGTCGCAGGTTCAAGTCCTGCCCCCGCAACCAAACACCTGCATGCCAATGCAGTCACGGTCGAATGCAAAGCAAACCAACGCCCCAACGCCCAATTCCGGGCGTTTTTTGTTTTGTGCGCCGGGTGCTCGACTTCGGTGCGGTCCCGCGCGCTAGCCCACCCCAAACTCGCACCCCACCCCCGGCAGCCCCCATCGGCGGTGATACACTTTCGCCATTCCTCCCGGACGCCCCTCATGAAATTCTGCTCGAACTGCGGCCATGCGGTCGTGCTGCGCATCCCTGAAGGCGACTCGCGCCTGCGTTCAGTGTGCGACAACTGCAGCACCATCCACTACGTCAACCCGCGCAATGTGGTCGGCACCATTCCCGTGTGGGAGGACAAGGTCCTGCTGTGCAAGCGCGCCATCGAGCCGCGCTATGGCTTCTGGACGCTGCCGGCCGGCTTCATGGAGATCGGCGAGACCACCGCGCAGGGCGCCGCGCGCGAGACGCTGGAGGAAGCCGGGGCACGGGTGCAGGTCGGCGAACTGTTCTCGATCCTGAATGTGCCGCATGTGCATCAGGTGCACATGTTCTACCTGGCAACGCTGGAAGACCTGGACATCTCGGCGGGCGAGGAAAGCCTGGAGGTAAAGCTGGTCGAGGAAGCCGACGTACCCTGGGACGAACTGGCCTTCCCCACCGTGATCCATTCGTTGCGCTGCTTCTTCGCGGATCGCGCGGCGGGACGGCTAGCCGACGGCACCTTCCGCCTGCACAGCCTGGATATCGACAAGCCGATGCGCCCGCTGACCACCCGGGCCACGGTCGAACCCTGAACCCGGGCACGTTGCCCGCACTGCCCGCATGATCACCTGGCTGGATCCGCATGATCCGTTCCCGCCGGTCGAGCGTGCGCTCGGCCCGGGCTCCGACGCGCCCGGCCTGCTTGCGGCCAGCCGCGAGCTGTCGGCGCAGCGCCTGCTGCTGGCTTACCGCCAAGGCATTTTTCCCTGGTATGCCGAAGGCCAGCCGGTGCTGTGGTGGAGCACCGATCCCCGCATGGTGCTGCCGCCGCAGGCACTGCGCGTTTCCAGCACTTTCCGCAAGACCCTCAAGCGCGTGCTGCGCGACCCCGACTGGGAAGTCCGCGTCGACGATGACTTTATCGCCGTGATGCAGGCCTGCGCCGAAACCCCGCGCGATGGCCAGCATGGCACCTGGATCACCGAGGACATCATCGCCGCCTATGGTGCACTCCACCGCAATGGCCTGGCGCATTGCGTGGAGACCTGGTACCAGGGCGAGCGCGCGGGCGGCCTGTACGGCGTGGCGCTCGGGCGGATGTTCTATGGCGAATCGATGTTCGCGCGGCGCACCGATGCCTCCAAGATCGCCCTGGCCGCGCTGTGCGCGTTCCTCGGCAACCACGGCGTGACGATGATAGACTGCCAGCAGGAAACCGATCATCTGGCTTCGCTCGGGGCGAGTCCCATACCGCGTGCGGAGTTCGCGGCCCATATCCGCATTGCCACCCGCCAGCCGGATATCGTGCCGTGGGGTTTTGACAAGACGGTGCTGCAGAGATGGACTCAGGTGCAGCCGTAGGGCGCACCGCATTGGCCACTCGCCGCAAGGCCTGGTCGCTGCGCCGTCGGCTTTCCCGCGTTGCTGTTTCATCCCTGGCCGTTGCAGACACATGAGCAAGCTAAAGGAACTCCCCCTTTCCGCGTTGCAGTTCTACGCTACGGCACCCTACGCTTGCAGCTACCTCGATGGCCGCATGGCGCGCTCTCAGGTGGCCACGCCCGCCCACCTGATCAATGCCGACGTCTATTCGCGGCTGGTGCGCGCCGGCTTCCGGCGCAGCGGCATCTTTACCTACCGCCCCTATTGCGATGAATGCCACGCCTGCACGCCGTGCCGCGTGGTGGTCGACCAGTTCCGCCCTGACCGCAGCCAGCGCCGGGCCTGGCGCCAGCACGGCAGCCTGCAGGCGCTGGTGGCGCCTCTGACCTACGTGGAAGAGCATTATTCGCTCTACCTGCTGTACCAGTCGATGCGCCACGCCGGCGGCGGCATGGACCAGGACAGCCGCGACCAGTACGAGCAGTTCCTGCTCCAAAGCCGGGTCAACTCGCGGCTGGTGGAATTCCGCGAGCCGCCGGGCTCGCCCGAGGCCGGACGGCTGCGCATGGTCAGCATGATCGATGTGCTCGACGATGGCCTGTCCTCGGTCTACACCTTCTACGACCCGCTGGAGGTGCACGCCAGCTACGGCACCTACAACATCCTGTGGCAGATCCAACAGGCCCGCGAACTCGCCCTGCCCCACCTGTACCTGGGCTACTGGATCGCCGACAGCCGAAAAATGGCCTACAAGGCGCGCTACCAGCCGCTGCAGGTGCTGACCGCAAACCAGTGGCGCGCGTTCGATGCGGCGCCAGCGTCGCTGCGGGATGCGGCGCCCGCCGTGGCGTCGCCCACCGCTGTGCCGGTCGTACCGCCGCAGCCCGGCGACGAAGCCCCGGAAAACAGCCTGTAGCGGACAGCCTGCGCGAGTCATGCCCGCGCCAGCGGCGCAGCACCCGATCTGGCCCAACCGTTACAATGCCGCCTTGGTCCCGACTTCCAAGCTGATTCCCTGTGCTGAACGCGCTCTACCCCTTGTTTCGCCCCGCCCTGTTCTCGATGGATGCGGAGGACGCTCACCATTTCACCCTCAACAACCTGCTCCGCGCCAAGCGCATGGGGCTGGCGGGCTGCATCGGCAATACCATCGCCGATGACCCGCGCACGGTGATGGGTGTGCGCTTCCCCAACCCGGTTGGCCTGGCCGCCGGGCTCGACAAGGATGGCGCCTACATCGACGGGCTGGCCGCCTTCGGCTTCGGCTTTATCGAGGTGGGCACCGTAACGCCGCGCCCGCAGGCGGGCAACCCGCGGCCGCGCATGTTCCGCCTGCCGCAGGCGGATGCGCTGATCAACCGCATGGGCTTCAACAACGGCGGCGTGGATGCCTTTATCGCCAATGTGAACGCGTCACGCTGGAAGGCTGAAGGCGGCGTGCTGGGCCTGAACATCGGAAAGAACGCCGATACGCCGATCGAGCGCGCGGTGGACGATTACCTGCACTGCCTGGAACGGGTCTACCCGCACGCCAGCTACGTCACCGTCAATATCTCCTCGCCGAACACCAAGAACCTGCGCCAGCTGCAGGGCGCCAGCGAGCTCGACCACCTGCTCTCCACGCTCAAGGACGCACAGCAGCGCCTGGCCGACAAGTACAAGCGCTACGTGCCGCTCGCGCTCAAGATCGCGCCGGACCTCGATGCCGACCAGATCGGCAATATCGGCGATGCGCTGGTCCGCCACCGGATCGACGGCGTGATCGCCACCAACACCACGATCGCCCGCGACGCCGTCAAGGGCCTGCCGCACGGCGAGGAAGCCGGCGGCCTGTCGGGCCGGCCGGTGTTCGAATCCTCCACGCGCGTGGTCAAGAGCCTGCGCGCGGTGGTTGGGGACGCGGTGCCCATCGTTGGCGTGGGCGGCATCTTCAGCGGTGCCGATGCGCAAGCCAAGATCACGGCGGGCGCGCAACTGGTGCAGGTGTACAGCGGGTTGATCTACCGCGGCCCGGTGCTGGTCAAGGAATGCGCCGCCGCGCTGCGCGCCTGACGGCCGCGGCCCAAACCCGTTTTTGCGCCTTATCACCCCAGTCTCACAAGGATAGCCATGGAAACCACCCGTCTTGGCCGCAGCGACCTGCAGGTTTCGCGCATCTGCCTGGGCACCATGACCTTCGGCGAGCAGAACACCGAAGCCGAAGGCCACAGCCAGCTCGACTACGCGGTGTCGCGCGGCATCAACTTCATCGACACCGCAGAGATGTACCCGGTCAAGCCGCGTGCCGAGACCTATGGCAGCACCGAGCGCATCGTTGGCACCTGGCTCAAGCGCCAGCAGCGTGAGCGCATCGTGCTGGCCACCAAGGTGGCGGGCCCGGCGCGCATGCCGTGGATCCGCAATGGCGGCGACCTGACCCCGGACAGCATCCGCGCGGCGGTGGACGCCTCGCTGGCGCGCCTGCAGACCGATTACATCGACCTGTACCAGATCCACTGGCCCGCTCGCAACGCGCCCATCTTCGGGCAAAAGCAGTTCGATCCGGCCAATGAACGCGAGTGCGCCTCGATCCAGGCGCAGCTCGAAGCCATGGGCGAGCTGGTGCGCGCGGGCAAGATCCGCTATGTCGGCGTGTCCAACGAAACGCCGTGGGGCGTGGCTGAGTTCGCCAAGCAGGCGGAGCTGCACGGCCTGCCGCGCATCGCCACCATCCAGAACCCGTACAACCTGCTCAACCGCAGCTTCGAGCAGGGCCTGGACGAGGCGTGCTTTCGCACCGACGTGAGCCTGCTGGTATACAGCCCGCTGGCCTTTGGCCAGCTCACCGGCAAGTACCTCGGCGGCGACCTCGCCCACCCCGTGTTTGACGCGCAGGCCAAGGGCCGCCTGACGCGCTTCCCGCCCGACTGGAGCCCGCGCTACCTGCGCCCGGAAAGCCTGGCCGCGGCAGCCCGCTATGTGACGCTGGCACGCGAGCACGGCCTCTCGCCGGCAACGCTGGCGCTGGCCTGGAGCTACTCGCGCTGGTTCGCGGCGAGCACCATCATCGGCGCCACCTCGCTGGAACAACTGCGCGAGAACATCGATGCCTGGCAAACGCCGCTGCCTGAGGCGATCACCGCGGCCATTGCCCGCATCCACGCCGAAATCCACAATCCGGCGCAGTAACGTTTCCGCGTTCCAGGCACCAGCGACGGTGCGCCGCCCGGCGCCGCCCATGGCGCGCTCCGGGCCTGCCGTTTTCCCCTACTGACGCACTGGAACAGGGCAAAACCGGGCAAATTTCGCCTCGAAAATGGTATCCTCGCAGGCTTATCGCCGTCGTATCCGCTGTACAAGAGCGTCCTCCAGCCTGCCGCCTGGTGTATCGCCCACACAACGGACCGGCCGGTTGGCGCAGCGCGCCGCCGGGCAAGACGGCGGACCAGTTCTTATCGAGAACGAAACGCGGCTCATCACCCAGAACCCATATCCGGGGGAGATTAAAAATTATGAAGTGTCTCAAGACATCGACCAAGACCATCCTGGGCAGCGCCGTCGCCCTCGCGCTGCTGTACGGTGGCGCCGTGCAGGCCCAGACCGTCAAGGTGCTCTCGATCGTCGACCATCCCGCGCTGGACGCCATCCGCGATGGCGTGCGCGACGAGCTGAAGACCGCCGGCTTTGACGCCGACAAGAACCTGAAGTGGGAATACCAGAGCGCGCAGGGCAATACCGGCACGGCCGCGCAGATCGCCCGCAAGTTCGTTGGCGACCAGCCCAACGTGATCGTGGCCATCGCCACGCCGTCGGCCCAGGCCGTGGTGGCCGCCACCAAGTCGGTGCCGGTGGTGTACTCCGGCGTGACCGATCCGGTCGCCGCCCAGCTGGTCAAGAGCTGGAGCGCATCGGGCACCAATGTGACCGGCGTGTCGGACAAGCTGCCGCTGGACCGCCAGGTTGCCCTGATCAAGCGCGTGGTGCCCAAGGCCAAGACGGTCGGCATGGTCTACAACCCCGGTGAAGCCAACTCGGTGGTGGTGGTCAAGGAGCTGAAGGCGATGCTGGCCAAGGAAGGCATGACGCTGAAGGAAGCCGCCGCACCGCGCACGGTCGACATCGGCGCCGCCGCCAAGAGCCTGATCGGCAAGGTCGATGTGATCTACACCAACACCGACAACAACGTGGTGTCGGCGTACGAAGCCCTGGTCAAGGTTGCCAACGAGTCGAAGATCCCGCTGGTGGCTGCCGATACCGACAGCGTCAAGCGTGGCGCCATTGCCGCGCTTGGCATCAACTACGGCGACCTCGGCCATCAGACCGGCAAGGTGGTGGTGCGTATCCTGAAGGGCGAGAAGCCCGGCGCGATCGCTTCGGAAACCAGCGACAAGCTGGAGCTGTTCGTGAACACCGGCGCGGCCGAGAAGCAAGGCGTGACGCTGTCGCCCGAGCTGATCAAGGAAGCGAAGACCGTCATCAAGTAATCACGGCACGCTGACCCTGCGCGTTCTCGCGCAGGTGGCTCTATCCGGGCCCGCCCCCGGAAACGCCTGCGCCGCGCCGCCTGACCCGGGCAGCGTGCCAGGCGTTTTCAGATTCGGCCTCCCGTGCCGGACACAAGCAACTGGATTTCCCCCATGTCCCTCTTTTCCCTGCTGGGCGCCCTGGAGATCGGCCTGATCTTCAGCCTCGTCGCCCTGGGGGTGCTGATCTCCTTCCGCATCCTCAATTTCCCCGATCTGACGGTCGATGGCAGCTTCCCGCTGGGTGGCGCCGTGGCGGCCACGCTGATCGCCTCGGGCCAGGATCCGTTCATCGCCACCGCGCTGGCGATTGTTGCGGGCGCCTTTGCCGGCTTCGTCACCGGCTGGCTCAACGTGCGCCTCAAGATCATGGACCTGCTGGCCAGTATCCTGATGATGATCGCGCTGTACTCGATCAACCTGCGCATCATGGGCAAGCCCAATGTGCCGCTGATCACCGAGTCGACCATCTTCACCATCCTGCAGCCGGACTGGCTGCCCGACTACATGCTGCGCCCCGCGCTGCTGCTGATCGTGGTGGTCGTGGCCAAAGTTGGCCTGGACTGGTTCTTCTCCTCGCAGCTCGGCCTGGCCATGCGAGCCACCGGCGCCAATCCGCGCATGGCGCGCTCCCAGGGCATCGCCACCGGCCGCGCCACGCTGGCGGGCATGGCGCTGTCCAACGGCCTGGTAGCCCTCGCGGGCGCGCTGTTCGCGCAGACCCAGGGCGGCTCCGATATCTCCATGGGCATCGGCACCATCGTGATCGGCCTGGCCGCGGTGATCATCGGCGAGAGCATCCTGCCGGCGCGCCGGCTGGTGTACACCACGCTGGCCGTGGTACTGGGCGCCATCCTCTACCGCTTCTTCATTGCGCTGGCCCTGAACAGCGAGTTCATCGGCCTCAAGGCACAAGACCTGAACCTGGTCACTGCCGTACTGGTGACCGGTGCCCTGGTGTTGCCCGGGACCCGCAAGAAGCTGTTCGGCCGCAAGAACGGAGGTGCCTGAGATGCTGCGCGCACAAGACCTGAAACTCACCTTCAATCCCGGCACCCCGATCGAGACGCGCGCGCTGCGCGGCCTCAGCCTGGATATCCCGACGGGCCAGTTCGTTGCCGTGATCGGCTCCAACGGCGCCGGTAAATCCACCTTCCTCAATGCCATCAGCGGCGATCAGATGGTGGACACCGGCCGCATCACGATCGACGACGTCGACGTCACGCGCAAGCCGGCCTGGGACCGTGCCCCGCTGGTGGCGCGCGTCTTCCAGGACCCAATGGCGGGCACCTGCGAGGCACTGACGATCGAAGAAAACATGGCGCTGGCCATGGCACGCGGCAGCCGCCGGGGCTTTCGCGCGGCGCTGAACAAGCCCTCGCGCGAGCTATTCCGCGACAAGCTGCGCCTGCTCAACCTCGGCCTGGAAAACCGCCTGACCGACCGCATCGGCCTGCTGTCGGGCGGCCAGCGCCAGGCCGTGAGCTTGCTGATGGCCTCGCTGCAGCCCTCGCGGATCCTGCTGCTGGACGAGCACACCGCTGCGCTGGACCCGAAGACCGCCGCCTTCGTGCTGGAGCTGACCGCCAAGATCGTGGAGCAAGCCAAGCTCACCACGATGATGGTCACGCACAGCATGCGCCAGGCGCTGGACTACGGGCAACGCACGGTGATGCTGCACCAGGGCCAGGTGGTGCTGGACGTGTCGGGCGACCAGCGCGCCGGGCTGGACGTGCCGGACCTGCTGCGCATGTTCGAGCAGACACGGCATGAGCAGCTGGATGATGATGCCCTGCTGCTGGGCTGAGCCTCGCGCTTCGTTCGCTTAGCCACGCACCCATGCAAAAGGCCCCCGCTTGAGCGGGGGCCTTTTGCATTCGGGCACGGCGTGTGGCTGCTCAGGCTGTGGCCGCCTTGTCCAGCCAGCGCTTGAGCTGGTCGGTGACGGCGGTGCTCGAGAACGAGCAGCTATCCTGCGCGAATACCGCCGCCATCTCCAGCCGGCGCAGCAGCTCTTCCATCGCCTGCCCGAACATCGGCGGCAGCACCAGGCCGGGAGCTGCCTCGCGCCAGCTGCGCACCAGGCCATCGGCCGCGAGCTGGCCGCCGACGTGTTGTTCAAGTGCGGCGCGCATGGTTGCCAGCGCCGGTGCATTGTTCGTGGTCGTGGCCATCAACGCGCCCTCCTTTCTTTGTAAAGTTCGCGGAACGTGCGTCCGCTCGGTGCCGGCAGGTCGCGGGTCTCGGTCCAGCCACGGCCCGCCATCGGCAAGCTGGCAATCAGCTTGCTGCTGCCGCCCATGCGCGCAAGCAAGCGCGCGCCGACGCGAGTGGCGAAGGCGTATAGCCCCGGGCGGCGCGCCACGTAGCCCCACACTTGCAGCCCGAGCCGCTCCTGCCAGGGACGCAGGCCACGCTCCATCTGCTTCTCGCGCAGCTTGCGCAGCAGGTCCGACAGCGGGATCGAAGCCGGGCACACGCGGTTGCATTCTCCGCACAGCGTGGCAGCCTGCGGCAGGTCCAGCGCATTGGCGATGCCGACATAGCTCGGCGTCAGCACGCTGCCCATCGGGCCCGGGTAGACCCAGCCATAGGCATGGCCGCCGATCTTCTGGTACACCGGGCAATGGTTCATGCAAGCACCGCAGCGGATGCAGCGCAGCATGTCCTGGAAGTCGCCGCCGATCAGGCCGCTGCGCCCGCCGTCGACCAGCACGAAATACATATGCTCCGGGCCGTCACGCTCGCCCTCGGCGCGCGGGCCGGTCAGCAGCGAAAAGTAATTCGAGATGGCCTGCCCGGTGGCCGAGCGCGGCAGCAGCCGCATCACGGTAGCCAGGTCTTCCAGCGTCGGCAGCACCTTCTCGATGCCGGTCACGGCCACATGCACGCGCGGCATCACCGTGCACATGCCTTCGTTGCCTTCATTGGTCACCACCGCCACCGAGCCTGTTTCGGCAATGATGAAATTGCCGCCGGTCACGCCCATGTCGGCCGACAGGAATTCCGGCCGCAGCACTTCACGCGCCTCGCGCGTCATCTCCGAGATATCGGTCAGGCGCGGCTTGTGGTGGACCTTGGCGAAGAGATCGGCGATCTCTTCCTTGTCCTTGTGCACTACCGGGGCAATGATGTGCGACGGCGGCTCGGCATCGTTGATCTGCAGGATGTATTCGCCCAGATCCGTCTCGATGCTCTGCACGCCCATCTCGCCCAGCACCTGGTTCAGGCGCATTTCCTCGGTCACCATCGATTTGCTCTTGATGACCTTCTTCACGCCGTGCTTGTGCGCAATTTCGGCTACCAGCCGCGCGGCGTCGGCCGTGGTCTCGGCAAACAGCACGGTGGCGCCGCGGCGCGTGGCGTTTTCCTCGAAGGTGGCGAGCCAGACGTCGAGGTTCTGCAGCGCGCGGTCGCGGCGCTCCTTGAGTGCCTCGCGGGTGGCATCGAAGTCGATGTCGCGGATGGCGTCGGCGCGCGCCGTGACGAATTTGGTGGAGAGCTTCTTGAGGTTCTGCTGCAGGCGCTGGTCGGCCAGCTTCTGGCCCGCGCGCGCTTTGAACTCCATGCTGCGAACTTGCATAGCGGGGATCTCGCTAAGGTTTGTTTTTCAGCTGGCCGGGATCAGGCATCACCGGCGAGCACTTGCGCGATATGCAGCACCTGGGTACGCGTGTCGCCGGTCCTGCGCAGGCGCCCTTCGATATTGAGCATGCAGCCGAGGTCGCCCAGCACCACGGCATCGGCACCGCTGGCCTTGATGTTGGCGCACTTCTCATCGACGATGGCCGTGGAGATATTGCCGTACTTGACCGAGAAGGTGCCGCCGAATCCGCAGCAAGCCTCGCAGTCCTTCATCTCGCTCAGTTGCACACCGGGCAATTGCGCCAGGAGAGCGCGGGGCTGGCTCTTGACGCCCAGTTCGCGCAAGCCGGAGCAAGAGTCATGGTAGGTAATGCGGCCCGTGAACTTTGAATCGAACTCGCCCAGCTTGGCCACGTTGACCAGGAAATCGGTCAACTCGAACACGCGCGAGCGCAGGCCTTCGTATCGGCCATTCAACTCGGGGTCGTCGCCGAGCAGGTCCGCATAGTGGTGCAGCACCATGCCGCCGCAGGATCCGGACGGAATCACCACGTAGTCGAACATTTCGAACTCGCGCAGGAATTTTTCCGCCAGGTCGCGCGATGCCGTGCGCTCGCCCGAGTTGTAGGCAGGTTGCCCGCAACAGGTCTGGGCTTCGGGCACCATCACCTCGAAGCCAGCCTTCTCCAGCAACTTGAGCACCGAGAAGCCGATTTCCGGACGCATGAGGTCCACCAGGCAGGTGGCGAACAGACCAACTCGCATTGTTTCCCTTTTCCAGACCCCGAAACCCCGCAATTATGCGCCCTTGCGCACCGGCCAGCATACAAAAGCGCGCACGGCAGGGGTGAATTCGCCGCTTTTTTGCATGCCTTTTTCGACACATTCGCTACCAGCAAAATCAGAAGATTCTTTCGGCAATGCCATTTCACCTATTGAAATTTTCACAATGCGAGATAGAATCAGGCAACCGCTTAATTTGCCGCACGGCAACATTTCCCCATGGCAGAAGCAGACAAAGCCCCCGGCAAGACGTCCATCCAGGTCATCGAACGCATGATGACCCTGCTGGATGCGCTCGCCCAGCACGCTGATCCGGTCAGCCTCAAGGAGCTGTCGCTGACCACCGGGCTGCACCCGTCCACCGCGCACCGCATCCTCAACGACATGGTGGCCTGCCGCTTTGTGGACCGCTCCGATCCGGGCAGTTACCGGCTTGGCATGCGGCTGCTGGAGCTCGGCAACCTGGTCAAGGCCCGGCTGTCGGTACGCGACGCCGCGCTGGCACCGATGCGGGCCCTGCACCGCGTGACGGGCCAGACGGTGAACCTGTCGGTGCGGCAAGGCGACGAGATCGTCTACATCGAGCGTGCCTATAGCGAGCGCTCCGGCATGCAGGTGGTGCGCGCCATTGGCGGCCGCGCCCCGCTGCACCTGACTTCGGTCGGCAAGCTGTTTCTGGCCGCCGACGAAGTGGCGCGCGTTCGCAACTACGCCACCCGCACCGGGCTGGCCGGCCACACCCGCACCTCGATCACCGACCTGATCAAGCTCGAGCGCGAACTCAACTGGGTGCGCACCAACGGCTATGCGCGCGACAACGAAGAGCTGGAACTCGGCGTGCGTTGCATCGCCGCCGGCATCTACGACGACTCGCGCCGTCTGGTGGCCGGGTTGTCGCTTTCGGCCCCGGCCGACCGCCTGCAGGACAGCTGGCTGCAAAACCTGAAGGACACCGCGTTGCAGATCTCGCGCGGCATGGGCTACGCGACTGACGTCGCAGCCTGAACACGGCGGGGTGAACGGCGCGGGAAGCCACGCGCCCTTCGCGCCGAACCCTTACCTCGCCCCCTTCCCTTTTCCCTTCCCCTTCTCCCCTTTCCCTCACGCAGGGCCTCAATCGAGAATTAGGTATATACCCTTAGTTTTCAGATAACCTGAATAGCTATATCCTGCTGGGCATGCGGACCAAAGCCATTACCCTCACCGAACAGGTAACCCAGCAGTTGCGCGCCGAGATCGCCGGCGGCACCTACCCCGTTGGCGCCCGGCTGCCGACCGGCAAGCAGCTTGCCGAGCAATACGGTGTGAGCCCCGCCGTCATCCGCGAGGTGACCGAGCACCTGCGCTCCCAAGGCCTGGTCGAAAGCCGCCAGGGCGTGGGCAGCACGGTGCGCTCGCGCGTGGGCAATGCCGGCTTCCAGCTGCCGCAGGAGATCGGCATCGATCGCGACGAACTGGCCAGCATCTACGAGCTGCGGCTCGATCTGGAGAGCGCCGCCGCCGCGCTGGCGGCGCTGCGGCGTACCGCGCAGGATGTCTCCGGCATGCAGGCGCTGCTGGACCGGCTCGCGGCGCAATTGCACGACCCGCACCGCGGCGCTGAGGCAGACACGGCCTTCCATGTGGCGATCGCCACCGCCACCCACAACAAGTACTACCTGCAGCTGCTGCAGTACCTGAACCTGCAACTGCACCAGGCCGTGCATGTGGCGCGGCTCAATACCCGCCAGCAGGAAGGCCTGTCCGAACAGGTCCACCAGGAACACCTGGCCATCTTCCACGCGATCCGCGCCGGCGACCCTGAACAAGCGCGCGCCGCGGCGGTAGCCCACCTGCGCGGCGCGGCGGCACGCCTGGGCCTGCAACTGGCAGCGCGCGGCAAGCCCCTCACCAGCGGCCAGGACCCCACTCATTCCGCGGCCTGAAGCCGCATTGCCACTCCGGATAGACCCATCATGCAAAATTCAGCTTTCCTGCCCCGCCTGATCGAAGCGCTAGGCACCGACGTGGTCGCCACCGAGCCAGACCAGGTTGCACCGTGGCTCGCCGACTGGCGCGGCCTTTACCGTGGCAACGCGCAGGCCGTGGTGCGCCCGCGCTCGGTGGATGAAGTGGCACGTTGCCTGGCCTTGTGCCAGCAGGCCGCGGTCCCGGTGGTGCCGCGGGGTGGCAACACCGGCCTGTGCGGCGGTGCCGCGCCGGACAGCAGCCCCGCCAACGTGGTGCTGAGCATGGACCGCATGAACGCGATCCGCTCGATCGATACCATCGCCAACACGCTCGTCGCCGAAGCGGGCTGCATCCTGGGCAACCTGCGGCGCGCCGCGCAGGAGGCGCATCGCCTGCTGCCGCTCAGCCTGGCAGCCGAGGACTCCTGCCAGATCGGCGGCAATCTCGCGACCAACGCCGGCGGGGTCAATGTGGTGCGCTACGGCATGACCCGCGAGCTGGTGCTGGGCGTGGAAGCCGTGCTGCCCAACGGCGAGATCTTTCACGGCCTGCGCGCCTTGCGCAAGGACAACACCGGCTACGACCTCAAGCAACTACTGATCGGCTCCGAGGGCACGCTGGGCGTCATTACCGCGGCAGCGCTGCGCCTGTTTCCGCGCACCGACGCACGCTCGGTGGTGCTTGCGGCAGTGGCCTCCCCGCTGCAGGCGCTGGAGCTCTTCGAGCTGCTGTTCGCGCAGTGCGGCGCTCGCCTGCAAGCCTTCGAATTCTTCACCGGCGATTGTGTCGACCTCGTGCTCAAGCATGCGGAAGGCGTGCAGGAACCCTTCAGCCAACGCTATCCCGCCTATGTGCTGGTGGAGCTGGCCGACACCACCGACGAAGCCGCCCTCAACGTGCTGCTGGAGCGCGTGATTGGCGAGGCACTGGAGCGCGAGCTGTGCCTGGACGCCGCCGTCTCTGCGTCGCTGTCGCAACTGCAGAGTCTGTGGAAGCTGCGCGAGGAAATCTCCGAGGCCCAGCGCGCCGACGGGCCGCACCTGAAGCACGATGTGTCGCTGCCGATCGAGCAGATCCCGGCCTTCATGGTGTCGATGGAGGCGCGCCTCAAGGCCATCAGCCCCAGCATCCGCCCGTTTATCTTCGGGCATTTCGGCGACGGCAACCTGCACTACAACCTGTCGCGCCCCGCGGGCACGGAGCGCGACTGGACCGCGCAGCATGGCAAGGCGCTGACCGCCGAAGTGCTGGATGAAGTGGCGCGCTACGGCGGCAGCATCAGCGCCGAGCATGGCATCGGCCAGCTCAAGCGCGATGATTTCCTACGCCTCAAGGACCCACTCGAGCTGCGCATGATGCAGGGCATCAAGCAGTTGCTGGATCCGGCCGGCATCATGAATCCGGGCAAGCTGCTCTAAGCGCGCCGCCCACGCCCCAAAGAAAAACGCGCCGGTGACGGCGCGTTTTTTTGATTTCAAGCAGCAGGCGGCCAGATCACTCCGGCGCCGCCATCAGATGCCGCGAGGCTGCTGGGCGGTCAGGATTGCCTGGGGGCTGGTTGGGCTGCCAGGCCCCTGCGTCAGGTTTGGGGACGTCGGAAAAGGGCGGCCAGGCCCGGTCTGCACGTGTTCCAGCCAGTCCTTGACGCGGTTGGCATCGGCGAAGCGGGACAGCTTGCCAACGGAATCCAGGAACACCATCACCACATTGCGGCCATTTACGCGTGCCTGCATCACCAGGCACTGGCCAGCCTCGGAGATAAAGCCTGTTTTCTGCAGGCCGATCTCCCAGTTGCCGCCGCGAACCAAACGGTTGGTGCTGACGTAGTGCTGGGTGCGGCCCAGTACATTGACCTCATGCTCGGTCTGCGTCGAAAACTCGCGGATGGTGGGGTTGCGGTACGCCGCGTTGACCATGCGCACGAGGTCCATCGCGCTCGACACATTGCTGCTCGACAAGCCGTTCGAATCGACGAAGTGGCTGTCGTTCATGCCGAGCTCGCGTGCCTTGCGGTTCATGGCTTGCACAAAGGCCGGCAGGCCGCCCGGGTAGCTGCGGCCCAGCACCGATGCCGCGCGATTCTCCGAGGACATCAGCGCCAGCAGGAGCGCCTCCTGACGGGAGAGCTGCGCGCCAAAGCGCAGGCGCGAACTGCTGTGCTTTTCGTTGTCGCGGTCTTCCTCGTTGATCGTGAGCACCTCGTCCATCGGCTGGCGCGCATCCATCACAACCAGGGCGGTCATCAGCTTGGTGATCGAGGCGATCGGCAGAACCGCGGCGGCGTTCTTCTGGAACAGCACTTCGTTGGAGTTCTGATCCATCACCAGCGCCACGCTGGAGCGCAGCGCGAGCGCGTCTTCGGTGTCACGCAGGCCGAGCGCCTCGCCCAGCGAGGGTTTCGCGGGGATGAACGCCGCACGAACCGGTACCGCCTGGCGCTGCGCCACCACGGTGCGCTTACCGTTTTTCAGTACCACGACCTTGCGCGTAGTGGCGCGCTCGGCCTTGCCGCTGGTCGCGACCTGCTTGGATTTCGCGGATTTAGAGGGGGAATTTGCCGATTTTTTTTCGGACTTGGCGACTTTTGCCGACTTTTTGCTGGTTTTAGCGGTGTCCGACGTTTTCGTCGCGGCATCGGCCACAGGGGCGGCCAGCATGGAAACGGTCAACAGCACAGAGGCTGCAACCGAAGTAAGAGGGGTAGAGCCGAAGAATCGCAAAAATAGGGGGGAATCAGACCGGAACATGATTCATTCAGCGCGCAACTAGGATTGCGCCAGTTTAGGAAAAAAAGAAATTGTTAGCAAGATTAAAGACTTACGAAGCCTCTTTAAAGTTCGATTTGCAAACAATTCCACATTACGGCAAATGCGGGGCACGCATCACATGACACGTGCATTAAGACCGACGTCGACTGTGGTAATTCCACACTGTTTCATCTTTCTCACCCGCCCGTGGGGTTGCCCCGAGCCAACATGCAGCGGCAGCGACGGCACAAAGCGGGCCTTCGCCGCCGACAGCTTCTTAAGATAAGAAACGCGCGAACCCGCTTACCGGTTCACGCTCGGTACTAAGGGTATTCTCTATGGCGGCGGGGTCAGCATGGCCCAGGGCCATGCCGCACACCACCATTTCATCCGCCGGCAGGCGCAAGTGATTGCCGATGACCGCGTGGAACTGGGTGAACGCCGCCTGCGGACAGGTATCCAGCCCGCGCGCCCGCGCCGCCACCATGATGCTTTGCAGGAACATGCCGTAGTCCAGCCAGCTGCCCAGCTCCAGGATGCGGTCGATCGTGAAGATCATGCCCACCGGGGCACCGAAGAACGTGAAGTTGCGCGAGTGCTGCGCATGCATGCGCGCCTTGTCCTCGCGGCTGATCTGCAGCAGGCTGTACAGGTCCCAACCTACCTTGCGGCGGCGGTCAATGTACGGCGCCACCCACTCGCGTGGATAGTAGGGATACTCCTCGCGATACTTGCTGTCGCGCTGCGGATCGTCGTAAGCGGCCAGCACGTCCGCCGACAGCTTCACCTTGGCATCGCCAGTCAGCACATAGACCCGCCATGGCTGTGCGTTGGTGCCCGACGGCGCCCGGCTGGCCACGGCCAGGATCTCGTTGACCACGTCGCGCGGCACCGGCGTATCGAGAAACGCGCGCACCGAGCGGCGCGTGATGATGGCCTGATCGATCAGGGCGGCGCTCCGTTTCTGCAGCGAATCCATGGTTGTTAACTCCTCTGCGCGGGCCGGATCATGCACCGGCATCCGCGGGTTCGCACACCAGGGCCTGCAGGGCATCGCGCAACGCGGGCGGCAGCGGCACCGGGCGGCGCGTGGCGCGATCCACATAGACATGAACAAAATGGCCCTGCGCCGCAGCGACGTCTTCATCGTTACGGAACAGGCCCACTTCGTAGCGCACGCTCGAATTGCCCAGCCGCGCCACGCGCAGCCCCGCCACCACCGTGTCGGGAAAACTCAGCGCGGCAAAATAATTGCATTGCGTCTCGATCACCAGCCCGATGGTGTCGCCGGACTCGATATCCAGCACGCCCTCCCGGATCAGGTAGGTGTTCACCACGGTATCGAAATAACTGTAGTAGATGACGTTGTTGACGTGGCCATAGACGTCGTTATCCATCCAGCGCGTGGTGATGGGCTGGAAATGGCGATAGGCGCTGCGGGTATCTGCGGTCGGTTTCATCGAAAAGCGCGAAATGGGGAAATTAGCGGCGGATCACCAGCGCAACGCCACCGGCGGCCAGGGCCATGCCAAGCGCGGCCAGCAGCGGGAAGCTCTCGCCGAACAGCAGCCACGCCATGGCGGCGGTGGTCGGCGGGGTGAGATACATCAGGCTGGATACCTTGGTGGCCGCGCCTTGGCGGATCAACAGGAACAGCAGCGAGATGGCCCCGATGGACAACGCGACCACCGACCAGGCGAGCGCGCCAACCATCTCGGCATTCCACTCAACGTGACGGGTTTCGGTCAGGAACATGAACGGCAGGCAGGCCAGCGCCGCCGCCGCGAACTGGATCACCGAGCCCATGCGCAGGTCGAACATCGGGCAATGGCGTTTCTGGTATAGCGTGCCGAAGGTGATCGAGAACAAGGCGCCCAGCGCCAGCAGCAGGCTTGGCGCGGACAGCCCGCTGGCCGACAGTTTGTTTGCCACCACCAGGCCCACGCCAAGGATGCCTAGCAGCAACCCCAGCCACTGGCGCCGCCCGATGGCCTCACCCATGCGCGAGGCCGCCAGCGCGGTCAGGATCGGCTGCATGCCGACGATCAGCGCGGAGACGCCCGCCGGCATGCCGAGCTTGACCGCTGCCCACACGCCACCCAGGTAGCCCGCCTGCAGGAACAGCCCTGCCAGCGCGATGTGCCCGACCATGCGCCAGTCGGTCGCCCCGGCGCGCTGCGGCAGCGGGACGCGCGCCATCAACACGAAGGGCACCATCAGCACCAGCACACCGACAAAGCGCAGAAACAGGAAGGTCATCGGCTCCGCGTGCGGCATGCCGTACTTGGCTACGATGAATCCCGTGCTCCAGATCACGACGAACAGCCACGGCATGGCGGCCATCCACAAGGTGCCGCGTGCCGCGTGGGCCTGGCTGGTTGCACTCATCGTTGCGCCTTCTCCGTATCGCCAGTGGGCAGGATCGCACCTGCACCCGCACCTGCACCAGCGGCGTCCGGCTTGTCGCGCCGGGCATAGCGTTCGTGATATTGCGCGGCGAGTGCGATGGTCTGCGCATGCACCGCGACGGTATTCTCGATCTGGTTGCCGTAGCCGCCGGCCATGGCCACGGCAATGGGCAGGCCGCGTTCCAGGGCCGCATCAAACACCAGGCAGTCGCGCCGGGCCAGCCCGGCCAGCGTCAGTTTCAGGCGTCCAAGCCGGTCGCCCTCATGCGGATCGGCCCCGGCTAGATAAATGAGCAGGTCGGGAGCGAAACGCGCGAACAGCGTATCGAGTGCGCCCTGAAGCGCTTGGGCGTAAGCCTCGTCGTCGCAGCCATCGGGCAGGCCCACGTCGAGATCGCTGGCCTCCTTGCGGAAGGGATAGTTTTTCTCGCCATGCAAGGACAGCGTGAAGACGAAGGGATCGTCACGCAGGATGGAGGCGGTGCCGTTGCCCTGGTGCACGTCGAGGTCGACCACGGCCACGCGCGCCACCCGGCCGTCGCCACGCAATTGGCGCGCGGCGATGGCCGCGTCGTTGAAGACACAGAAGCCACCGCCCTTATCGGCATAGGCGTGGTGCGTGCCGCCCGCCAGGTTGACCGAGATACCCTCACGCAGCGCTACGCGGCAGGCCTCGATGGTGGCACCAGCGGAGCGCCGCGAGCGCTCGACCATGGCGTCCGACCACGGAAAGCCAATCTCGCGCTGGCGCGCCGGGTCCAGTTCGCCCAGGGAGACGCTCGCGACATATTCAGGCGTGTGCGCCAGCAGCAAGGCATCGTCCCCGGCCCGCGGCGCCTCGACCAGCACCAGCCCTGGCACGTCGCGCTCGACCGTCTCCCTCAACATGCTGTACTTGCGCATCGGGAAGCGGTGGCCCTCAGGTAGGGGCAGGACAAAATGATCGGCGTAAAAAGCGAGCATGAGGGCAAACATAGGCGGGCGGCCGGTCGCGGCAACTTGGCCGTGGTGCATCGGCCGGCGGGTTGCGCCCTTGGGAGACGGCGATTCCGGCAGACCGCGATGGTAGCACTGTGCTGGCTCCAGGGTGCGCGGCCCCTCCCGTCCCTCCTCCCTGCAAGGTGCCGGGCGTGGCACGCCTGCCGATGCTACGCAGCCAAAATGTGACAGCGCACCGACTTCAACAACAGTTATTTGTGCAATGCACAAGAAGCCCTTGACACCGTTTTTCTTTTCCCTACAATTGGAATTGTTGCGGCGCACCATCGATTTTGCAGAGCAAGCGGAGCGCGCCGATAACCCCCTTACGCCTGGGGCTGGCTGACGAGAAAACAGGTTTAACCTTGATTTCGTCATGGCTTTGACATCTGGGCGGCCTAATTTTGCATGACCTTGAACTTCATTATTGGAGACCAGCATGAGCTTCACCCCGGAACAAGTCGCCGCAGCGCAAAAAGCCAACCTCGAAACCCTGTTTGGCCTGACCACCAAAGCTTTTGAAGGCATCGAAAAGCTGGTCGAGCTGAACCTGCAAGTCGTCAAGGCCACGTTCGCTGAAAACGTGGACAACGCCAAGAAGGCCCTCTCGGCCAAGGACGCCCAGGAATTCCTGGCCCTCCAGACCTCGCTGGTCCAGCCGGTTGCCGAAAAGGCCCTGGCCTACAGCCGCCACGTGTACGAAATCGCCTCGGAAACCCAGGCTGAATTCACCAAGGTCGCCGAAGCCCAGCTGGCCGAGAACTCGAAGAAGGTGCAAACCCTGGTCGAGAACCTCGCCAAGAACGCCCCGGCCGGCTCCGAGTCGACCGTTGCCATCGTGAAGTCCGCGATCAGCGCCGCCAACAACGCTTACGAGTCGGTCCAGAAGGCCACCAAGCAAGCTGTTGAAATCGCTGAGACCAACTTCCAGGCAGCCGCCAGCGCCGCCACCAAGGCCGCACAGCAAGCCAGCGCCACGGCTCGCACCGCGACCAAGAAGGCCACCACCGCCGCCTAATCCGCGACGGCAGGAAACGGACCGGCTTCGGCCGGTTCGTTGGCAAAGCGCGCCTGGCATGGCCAGCGCATTTTGCCAACGAAGGCAGCACGGAAGGCTACCCAAGCCGCCCTGCCTCCTACGGTGTCTCCTCGGTATCTGGTTTCCATGTATTCCAATATCGATTCATTCCCGGCCATGCGCCGGGATTTTTTTGCCCGCGACACATGGGCAAGCGGACACACTGACACACGCCCTCCCCTGTGCAAGCAAGCTTTGACCGGCGTAGCCGCAAGCGTATGCGGCAAAAAATCTGGCGGTTAATTGCGGATCGAGACGTAAAAAGGCCCGCCATACGGCGGGCCTCACTCGTGTCGCTAACGTCCGAGCTTAGCGCTTGCGCGGCGGCGGGACGTCGGTGCAGACACCTTCGTAGATCTCGGCTGCCATGCCGATGGATTCGCCCAGCGTCGGGTGCGGGTGGATGGTCTTGCCGATATCCACTGCATCGGCACCCATCTCGACTGCCAGGCAGACTTCGCTGATCAGGTCGCCGGCATGCATGCCAACGATGCCCCCGCCGATGATCCGGTGGGTTTCCTCGTCGAAGATCAGCTTGGTAAAGCCTTCGTCGCGGCCATTGGCGATAGCACGGCCGGAAGCTGCCCACGGGAACACGCTCTTGCTGTACTTGATCCCCTGCGCCTTGCACTGGTCTTCGGTCACGCCGGCCCAGGCCACTTCCGGATCGGTGTAGGCCACCGACGGAATCTGCTTGACATCAAAGTAGGCCTTCTCGCCGTGCGCGGCTTCCGCTGCCACGTGCGCTTCGTGCACCGCCTTGTGGGCCAGCATGGGCTGGCCGACGATGTCGCCAATAGCGAAGATGTGCGGCACATTGGTGCGCATCTGCTTGTCGACGTCGATAAAGCCGCGATCCGTGACCGCCACCCCCGCCTTCTCCGCGCCGATGCGCTTGCCGTTGGGCACGCGGCCCACCGACACCAGCACCAGGTCGTAGCGTTGCGGCTCGGCCGGCGCCTGTTCGCCTTCGAACTTGACGTAGATGCCGTCCGGCTTCGCTTCCACGCCGACCGTCTTGGTCTTGAGCATGACCTTGTCGAAGCGCTTCTTGTTCATCTTGTCCCAGACCTTGACCAGGTCGCGGTCGGCGCCCTGCATCAGGCCATCGAGCATTTCCACCACGTCGATGTTGGCGCCCAGCGTGCTGTACACCGTGGCCATTTCCAGCCCGATGATGCCACCGCCGATGACCAGCATCTTGTTGGGCACTTCCGGCAGTTCCAGCGCGCCGGTGGAGTCGACGATACGTGGGTCCTCGGGGATGAAAGGCAACTTGACCGCCTGGCTGCCGGCGGCGATGACGGCTTTTTCGAAGCGGATCACCGTCTTCTTGCCCGTCGTCTCCTTGGCGTCGCCTTCGGTTTCCTGCACCTCGAGGTGATGCGGGTCGAGGAAGGTGCCGATACCGCGCACGACTTGTACCTTGCGTGCCTTGGCCATGCCGGCCAGGCCGCCGGTCAGCTTGCCGACCACGGTTTCCTTGTAGTGGCGCAGCCCGTCGAGGTCGATCTTGGCCTCGCCGAACAGGATGCCGTGGGCCGCCAGGGCCTTGGCTTCGTCGATCACGGCGGCGTTGTGCAACAGCGCCTTCGAGGGGATGCAGCCCACGTTCAGGCAGACGCCGCCGAGCGTGCTGTAGCGTTCGACCAGCACGGTGTTCATGCCGAGATCGGCGCTGCGGAAGGCGGCCGAGTAGCCACCAGGGCCGGCGCCGAGCACCAGCATGTCGCAGGTAATATCCGCGCTGCCCGCATGCGCGGCGGCCACGGGAGCCGCAGCCGGAGCTGGAGCCGCGGCAGGCGCGGATGCCTGCGCAGGCGCGGGCGCAGGGACCGGCGCGGCCGCCGGCTTGGCCGCGGCTTCGCTCTCCAGCGTGCAGATGACGGCGCCCTTGGCGACCTTGTCGCCCACCTTGACGCGCACCTCCACCACCTTGCCGGCGGCGGATGACGGCACATCCATGCTGGCCTTGTCGGACTCGAGCACGATCAGCGACTGCTCCTGCTCGACCGTATCGCCAGCCTTGACCAGCACCTCGATGACTTCCACCGCGTCGAAATCGCCGATATCCGGCACCTGGACTTCGATCACACTCATGTTTTGCTCCTCAAGAACGCACTCCGCTTCAGATGCGGGGCGCGCCATCGTTATTGGTTGCTCCGTCGCCAGCCATGTCAGCCAGTTGCACCACCTGCACCTCGACCGGGCCTGCCGAACTCTTGTCGAACTCCACCCCTGCATCCACCCCGATCCGCGCGATCTCGCGGGCAGCCAGGCCCGGCTGGTCGTAGACCGCGTGCATGGCGCCCAACGCGTAGTTGCGCCCCGAGCCAATGCCCCAGAAGCGATCGAACGAGAAGACTTCGCGGTATGAATACACGCCGAAGATGCCGGCCGGATTGGCAATCAGGCAGACGATCTGCGAGGACTCGTAAGGATCGTCCTCGTCCTCCTTGGTGTTGATGAAATACTCGTTCTTGAGTTTTTCATGCACCTTGAGGAAGGTCCGGAAGACGTCATCGCGCGAACCCAGCCGGCAATCCTCGCCCAGCCCGGCCAACAGGCTGCGCATGACCGGGAAGTGCGCGGTGGTGCCGGCGAGCGCCACGAAGCTGTCACCCACCGGGAACACCTTCTGGTTGCGCTCGTAGGCGCGCGTGAGCCGGGTGTCGCCAAACGTCACCAGCGCGTCGGCGGCAATCGCCACTTCGCCGGCCTTCTTGACGACAACGCAGGTAGTCATGGGCTCGCTTCCTGTTTGCAGGTTGCAGACGTTGCAGGTAAGGGCGCGCATGGCCGCGAGGCCGGGCGCGCCCTGCCCGCCTTACAGCAGGATGCGGCGGAAATCGGCCAGCAACTGACCGAAATAGGTGTTGAAGCGAGCCGCTTCCGCACCGTCGATGACGCGGTGATCCCACGACAGCGACAGCGGCAGCGTCAGGCGTGGCACGAACTGCTTACCATCCCACACCGGCTTCTGGTACGACTTGCACACGCCCATGATGGCCACTTCCGGCGCGTTGATGATCGGCGTGAAATACGTGCCGCCGATGCCGCCCAGCGAGGAGATCGAGAAGCAGCCGCCTTGCATCTGGTCCGGCTTGAGCTTGCCGTCGCGCGCCAGCTTGGCCAGTTCGTTCATTTCCTGGCCGATCTCGATCACGCCCTTCTTGTCGGCGTTCTTGATCACCGGCACAACCAGGCCGTTCGGCGTGTCAGCGGCGAAACCGATGTTGAAATACTGCTTCAGCACCAGGTTCTCGCCATCGAGCGAGGCGTTGAAATTCGGGAATTTCTTCAGCGCGGCGACGGTGGCCTTGATCATGAAGGCCAGCATGGTGACTTTGACGCCTTGCTTCTCGTATTCCTTGTTGAGCTGCACGCGGAAGGCTTCCAGCTCGGTGATGTCGGCCTCGTCGTGATTGGTGACGTGGGGAATCATCACCCAGTTGCGATGCAGGTTCGCGCCCGAGAGCTTCTTGATGCGCGACAGTGGCTTGCTTTCGACCTCGCCGAAACGGGTGAAATCCACCTTCGGCCACGGCAGCAGGTTCAGCTCGCCACCACCAGCCGGGGCAGCGGCTGCCTTTGCCGGGGCTGCGGCCTGACCGCTCATCACGCCCTTGACGTAGGCCTGCACGTCGTCCTGGGTGATCCGCCCCTTGGGGCCGGTGCCCGGCACGCGCGACACATCCACACCCAGCTCACGCGCGAACTTGCGCACGGAGGGGCTGGCATGGGCAGCGGTGCCGGTCACGCCGGCTACCGGAGCAGCCGCGGCGGGCGCGGCCGCAGGGACCGGGGCCGGAGCGCTGGCTGCGGGAGCGGGAGCGGCAGCCGGAGCAGCAGCCGGGGCAGCCGGGGCAGCAGCGGCAGGCGCGCTGGCCGGAGCACCGGCGGCGCCTTCGAGAATCAGGATCAGCGTGCCTTCGGCGACGTTGTCACCGACCTTGATCCGGACTTCCTTGACCACCCCGGCGGCCGGCGACGGCACGTCCATGGTGGCCTTGTCGGACTCCAGCGTCACCAGCGCGTCTTCGGCGTTGATGGTGTCGCCCGGCTTGACGTGGACTTCGATCACCGGGACCGAGTCGTAGTCGCCGATGTCCGGCACCTTGACCTCGACCGGGCCTGCGGCAGCGGCCGGCGCGGGAGCGCTGGCTGCCGCCGGGGCCGGCGTCGGGGCGGGAGCCGGCGCGGCGGCGGCGGCTGCGGGAGCCGGTGCGGCTGCGGCCGGTGCGGGCGCGGCGGCAGCCGCACCGGCAGGCTCCAGCATCACCAGCACGGTGCCTTCGGCGACGTTGTCGCCAATCTTGATCCTGACTTCCTTGACTGTGCCGCCCTGGGGCGAAGGCACGTCCATCGTGGCCTTGTCCGATTCCAGGGTCACCAGCGCGTCTTCCGCGTTGATGGTGTCGCCCGGTTTCACGTGCACTTCGATGACGGGAACGGCGTCGTAATCGCCGATATCCGGCACCTTGATTTCAATCGCTTGACTCATTCAGTGTCTCCTGGGCAGGCCAGCGCGCACGACAAACACGAGCGTGTGAGGTTACCCTCACCGCCGTGATCTGTCACGCCGCCGCGCCGCAAGGCGCCGGGAATCAGCCCGGCGCCCGCGCACGCGGCATTGCCGCTCCTGCGGGGGTTCGTGCAGTCGGCCTGCTTAGACCGACATCGGGTTCGGCTTGTTGGGGTCGAGGTTGTACTTCTTGATGGCTTCGGCCACCTTGTCGCGACCGATGGCACCTTCGTCAGCCAGCGCCTTCAGTGCAGCCAGCGTCACCCAGTGACGGTCCACCTCGAAGAAGTGGCGCAGCTTCTCGCGGGTGTCCGAGCGGCCGAAACCGTCGGTGCCCAGCACCACGAAACGACGCGGCACGAAGGGACGGATCTGGTCGACAAAGGCGCGCACGTAATCGGTCGAGGCGATCACCGGGCCGCGCACCGACTTGAGGCTCTTGGTCACGTGCGACTCGCGTTGCGGCTCGCTCGGGTGCAGCAAGTTCCAACGCTCCACGTCGTGGCCTTCGCGGGCCAGTTCGGTAAAGCTCGGGCAACCCCACAGGTCCGATTCCACGCCCCAGTCCTTCTTGAGCAGGTCGGCAGCGGCAATCACCTCGCGGAAGATCGTGCCCGAACCCAGCAGCTGCACGCGCGGTGCATTGCTGTTTTCCACGCCCTTCTTGAACTGGTACATGCCCTTGACGATGTCGCCCTCTACGCCAGCCGGCATTTCCGGATGCTCGTAGTTCTCGTTCATCACCGTCAGGTAGTAGTAGACGTCTTCCTGCTCGGCGTACATGCGGCGCAGGCCGTCCTGCATGATCACCGCCAGCTCGTACTGGAAGGTCGGGTCATACGAGATGCAGTTCGGGATCACGGCATGGAACACATGCGAGTGGCCGTCTTCGTGCTGCAGGCCTTCGCCGTTGAGCGTGGTGCGGCCCGAGGTGCCGCCCAGCAGGAAGCCGCGCGACCGCATGTCGGCGGCCGCCCAGCACAGGTCGCCGATACGCTGGATGCCGAACATCGAGTAATAGATGTAGAACGGGATCATCTGGATGCCGTGCGTCGAGTACGACGTGGCGGCGGCGATCCAGTCGCACATGGCGCCGGCTTCGTTGATGCCTTCCTGCAGCACCTGGCCAGTCTGCGATTCCTTGTAGAACATCAGCTGGTCGTGGTCTTCCGGCACGTACTTCTGGCCTTGCTGGTTCCAGATGCCGATCTGGCGGAACAGGCCTTCCATGCCGAAGGTACGCGACTCGTCGGGCACGATGGGCACCACGTGCTTGCCGATCTGCTTGTCCTTGAGCAGCGTGTTCAGGATCCGTACGAAGGCCATGGTGGTGGACACTTCACGGCCTTCACTGGTGGCCTTGAGCAGCGCGTCGAAGGCGGACAGCTCAGGCACCTTCAGGGCCTCTGCCTTCTGGCGGCGGGCCGGCAGGTAGCCGCCCAGGTCCATGCGGCGGGCGCGCATGTATTCCAGTTCCTTCGAGCCTTCCTCGAAGGTGATGTACGGCACTTCCTCGATCTTGTCGTCGGAGACCGGGATGTTGAACTGGTCGCGGAAGCGGCGGATCGCGTCCACCGGCATCTTCTTTTGCTGGTGGCTGATGTTCATGGCCTGGCCGGCATCGCCCATGCCATAGCCCTTGATGGTCTTGGCCAGGATCAGCGTGGGCTGGCCCTTGTGTTCGTTGGCGGCGCTATAGGCGGCGTAGATCTTGTGCGGATCGTGGCCACCACGGTTCAGGCGCCAGATGTCCTCGTCGGACCAGTCGGCCACCATCGCCTTGAGCTCAGGGGTATTGAAGAAATGCTCGCGCACGTAGGCGCCGTCCTTGGCCTTGAAGGTCTGGTACTCGCCGTCCACGCAATCCATCATGCGCTTCATCAGCAGGCCCTTCTTGTCGCGTGCCAGCAGCTGGTCCCAGCGGCTGCCCCACACCACCTTGATCACGTTCCAGCCGGCGCCGCGGAACTCGGATTCGAGTTCCTGGATGATCTTGCCGTTGCCGCGCACCGGGCCATCCAGGCGCTGCAGGTTGCAGTTGATCACGAACACCAGGTTGTCCAGCTTCTCGCGCCCGGCCATGCCGATGGCGCCCAGCGATTCCGGCTCGTCGGTCTCGCCGTCGCCCAGGAAGGCCCAGACCTTGCGGCCTTCGGTCTGCACCAGGCCGCGGCTGTGCAGGTACTTCATGAAGCGGGCCTGGTAGATGGCCATGATCGGGCCCAGGCCCATCGACACCGTCGGGAATTGCCAGAAGTCCGGCATCAGCCACGGGTGCGGGTAGGACGAGATGCCCTTGCCGTCGACTTCCTGGCGGAAGCTGTCGAGTTGTTCCGTGCTCAGGCGGCCGAGCAGGAAGGCGCGCGAATACACGCCCGGGGCCGAGTGGCCCTGCACGAACACCAGGTCGCCGCCGTGTTTCTCGGACGGAGCGTGCCAGAAGTGGTTGTAGCCGACGTCATACAGCGTGGCCGCCGAGGCAAACGAGGAAATATGGCCGCCAACGTTGGTGTGCTTGTTGGCGCGCAGCACCATCGCCATGGCGTTCCAGCGGGTGTACGAGCGGATGCGGTGCTCGATGTCCTGGTCGCCGGGAATGCGGGCCTGCTGCTCCACCGGGATGGTGTTGATGTACTGCGTTTCAGCGTGGAACGGCTGGGTGACGCCGTTCACGCGTGCGTATTCGATCTGCTTGTCGATCAGGAAGGCGGCCCTGTCGGTGCCTTCGGCGGCGATCACGCCCTGCAGGGCATCAAGCCACTCGTGGGTTTCCTGGGGATCGGCGTCGTTGGCGCTGCTTGCGCCGAGGATCTGCTCTGGTACAGCTGACATGACTGTCTCCTGGTGAATTCCTGCCTCGGTGCCCCCTGATTCTTGTGGTGGGAGCCCCGGCCTGACGGTGTGACTACGGTACGGCGCGCGGGCCGCGAGTGTCTTCGCACGGTCCTTCGCTAGCGCTTCGCCCGGGCTTGCCAGCGAGGCTGGCAGGACCGGACGCAGCACTGCCGTCCGCACTTTTCGGTCGGACCGATTCTATGGAAGCACATTGGGCAAGACAAGCCTAATTTTCAAATTGCGATATGGTTTCTTACAATGCGAAATATTGCGGCAGCGCACCACAAAACTGCGCCAGCCCTTGCCACCAAACGCCGCCGACCCGCCGCGCCTTCGGCAGGAATGCCGCAGTGCCGCATTGGCGCTTACCCCAAGCGACGGGGCGCCGCAATCCCGCTACACTGGTCGGTCAGTCGTCAATCCCACCATGCCGTCCCTCAAAGATTTCTTTTCCCACCTCCGCGCCGCAGTCGTCCCTCCCTCCGCTTCCGGCTCCGCCAAGGCGAGCGGCAGCGACCCTACGCTGGTCGCCCCGCCCAACCCGCTGACGCCCCTCGATACGCTTGGCCACGTGGACGAGCCCGCCGCCGTCAACGGGCCGCCGCGCGGATTGTGGTGGCTGCGCTGGCGCAACCTGGTGGCGACCAGCTGGTTCATGTTCATCCCGCTGATAGCGATCGTGCTGTTCACGGTGGCGATGGGCGTGATCCTGTGGTCGCTCCATGAAACCGAGCGCCAGCAGCAACGCGACGCGCTTTATCGCGACGCTGCCTGGGCCCAGCAGCGCGTGCGCCTGTCCCTGCTGAGCAACCAGGATCAGCTAGCCTCGCTGGCGCGCGACATCGCCGCCGCCCAGCTGGACCAGGGCGCCTACCGCACCGCCGCGCAGGAAATCCTGCGCGAGAACCCGGAAATCGTCTTCGTCAACTGGCTGGATGCGACCCGGCGCGGGCGCTGGTCGCTGCCGTCCACCTCCGAATTCGCCGGCCGGCTGCGCGAAACCCAGGACCAGCCGCTGGAGCCCGAGGTGCTCGATACCTTCGACGCAGCGCGCGAAACCCAGCGCGTGGTGTACTCGCGCCCGCTGGTCAACGACCGCGGCGACAGCTTCATGCTGATGGAGGTGCCGATCGTACGGGACAACGAGTTCCTCGGCACCCTCGGCGCGCTTTACTCCATCAACGGCATCCTGACCCACCTGCTGCCGCCGGAGCTGACCGAGCGCTACCGCTTCTCGCTGATCGACAAGAACAACCAGATCCGCGCCAGCACTTCGTTGCGGCCGGTGCCGGGCAACGCGCTGTCCTACGAGGTGCTGCTGGACCCGCCGGGGCACTCGTTGTCGCTGCGCGCCGACGCCTACCCGCCCGCCTCCAACCTGCCCAACAACATGCTGCTGTGGCTGGTGGTGGGGCTGTCGTGCTTCCTGCTGTGGAGCCTGTGGAGCATGTGGCGCCACACCAGCCGGCGCTCCGAGGCGCAGCGCGCCTTGCTGGCTGAGACGTCGTTTCGCCGCGCGATGGAAAACTCGATGCTGATCGGGTTGCGCGCACTCGACCTGAATGGCCGCATCACTTACGTCAATCCCGCCTTCTGCCGCATGACCGGCTGGCAGGACAGCGACCTGGTCGGCCGCGTGCCGCCCTTCCCCTATTGGCCGCCCAATGACCATCAGGAGATGCAAAAGCAGATCGACCTGACGTTGCAGGGCAAATCCCCGGCCAGCGGCTATGAGATGCGCGCCATGCGGCGCGACGGCAGCAGCTTCTACGCCCGCATGTATGTCTCGCCGCTGGTGGACAGCCGCGGCAGGCACACCGGCTGGATGGCCTCGATGACGGATATCACCGAGCCCAAGCGCGCCCGCGAGGAGCTCGCCGCCGCCCACGACCGTTTCACCACGGTGCTGGAAAGCCTGGACGCCGCGGTGTCCGTGCTGGCCACCGACAAGCCCGAGCTGCTGTTCGCCAACCGCTATTACCGCCAGCTGTTCGGCTGGGAAGCCGAGGGCCACCTGAAGCTGGCCGGCGGCGAGGTCGACAAGGAGCAGGTCTCCAGCGACGCCACCGACTTCGTCGACGCCTACGCCGGCCTGCCAGCCTCGGAGCTGATGCCCTACTCCTCGGACGCGCGGGAAGTCTTCGTGCCCGACATGCAGAAATGGTTCGAAGTGCGCCGCCGCTACATTCAGTGGGTCGACGGCCATCTGGCGCAGATGCAGATCGCCACCGATATCACGGTGCGCAAGGCCGCCGAGGAAATGGCGCGCCAGCATGAGGAACGGCTGCAGTTCACCAGCCGCCTGACCACCATGGGCGAGATGGCGTCGTCGCTCGCGCACGAGCTGAACCAGCCGCTGGCGGCCATCAACAACTACTGCATGGGCGCGGTGGCCCGGCTGCGCTCCGGGCGCAGCACCGCCGAGGACCTGATCCCGATCCTGGAGAAGACCTCGGCGCAGGCCGTGCGCGCCGGCACCATCATCAGCCGCATCCGGGGCTTCGTGAAGCGCAGCCAGCCCCAGCGCCGCGAAGCCGCCCTGCACGACATCGTGGCCGACGCGGTCGGGCTGGCCGACCTGGAGGCCACCCGCCGCCGCGTCACCATCCTGACCCGGCTGCCGGCGCCGCCGGTGGTGCTGTTCGTCGATCCGGTGCTGATCGAGCAGGTGCTGGTCAACCTGCTTAAGAACGCCGTCGAGGCCATGGCCGGGCTGCCGGCGCTGCGCGCCACCGGCGTGGTGCGCCTGCACGCGCGCATCGAGCCGGGCGAGATCGGCCCGAACATGCGCATCGACGTGATCGACCAGGGCCCTGGCGTTGACGAAGCCACGAAAGAACGCCTGTTTGAACCGTTCTTCAGCACCAAGTCCGACGGCATGGGCATGGGCCTGAATATCTGCCGCTCCATCATCGAGTCCCACCAGGGGCGCCTGTGGGTAGAGAACAATGCCGACGGCATCGGCTGCACGTTCAAGATCATGCTGCCGCTGCAGCCGGCGCTGATCGACCAATAACCGACCAATAAGGCGCCGGGCGGGCCGCCCGGCATTGCCAAGACAGGATCAGGCGCGCCAGGGCCGCCCCTGTCGCTTGCCGCCCGGCCCGGTTACACTTGGCGGCAAATGACTTTGATGTCCCAGGAGACTTCATGACCGTAACGCCAAACCCCACCTCCCACCGCGGCGAGACCGTCTTCATCGTCGACGACGATGAAGCCATGCGCGACTCGCTGACCTGGCTGCTGGAGGGCAATGGCTACCAGGTTCGCAGCTTTACCAGCGCCGAACAGTTCCTTTCCGCCTACGACTCGGGCCAGGTCTCCTGCCTGATCCTGGACGTGCGGATGCCGGGCATGAGCGGGCCCGAGCTGCAGGAACGCATGATCGCGGAGAACATCAATATCCCGATCGTCTTCATCACCGGCCACGGCGACGTGCCGATGGCAGTCTCCACCATGAAGAAGGGCGCAATCGACTTCATCGAAAAGCCGTTCGATGAGTCCGAACTGCGATCGCTGGTGGAGCGCATGCTGCAAAAGGCCCGCACCGACCATTCCGCCGCCCGCGAGCAGCGCGCCGCCAAGGACCTGCTGGGCAAGCTCACCACGCGCGAGCAGCAGGTGCTGGAGCGCATCGTGGCCGGCCGGCTGAACAAGCAGATTGCCGACGACCTGGGCATTTCCATCAAGACCGTGGAGGCGCACCGCGCCAACATCATGGAAAAGCTCAACGTCAACACCGTGGCCGACCTGCTGCGCCTGGCCCTGTCCAAAAACAGCTGAAGCAACAGCCGAAACAGCCGAGCCGGCGCCGAAGCCCCCCGCCGAGCTTGCGGGGGGGTGCCAGCTCAACGCCCGAGGTACTCCTCGTCGCGAAAGGTCACAACCCATTGCGGCTTGTAGACCACGAACACCGCCACCAGCATGCCCGTGAGAAAGGCCTCGCCAAACGCCAGGATCAGCACGGCGGTCAGCGTATCGGGCAGCGACAGCACCCCGTCGCCCACGCTGTAGCTACGCCAGACCGCGCGCGCCGCCCCCGCGCCCAGGGCGGCCAGCCCAGCGGCAAAGTAGCCATGGCCGAGGATGAACACAAAGGGATGGCGCGGCAGCAGCCGGCGCATGGCCCCCTGCAGCGCGGCCGACAACAAGGCGGGCAACAACCCCATCCAGACATAGCGCGGCCATAGCGCCGCCCAGTCCAGCCGGGCCCAGGTGTCGCCAGCCAGGTAGCCCAGCCCCAGGAACGACACCAGATCCACCACGAACAGCGACAGCAGGGCCAGCGGCAGCCCGAACAGGGTCACCATCAGGGTGGCGCCGAACAGCTGGATCGCCAGCCCGCCCGACAGCGTCGCACGGGCCGTCCATAGCAGCGCCAGCAGCACCAGCGCGCCCAGCCAGCCGTGCTGCAAATCGTCGCGCTGCAGCAGTTGCCAAGGCCGGCGGCTCAGCGCCCAGGCCATGGCGGCCAGGCTGAGCACGATGAGGACAGCTGGTTCGGCCGCGGCGGCCATGGCGAAAGGGTTCGGGGCATCCATGCGGCCATGCTACCAGCGCCCTACTCTCCTGCGCCCCGGGTTGCGTCAACCTTTATAATTCCGCTTTGACCACCTCCAGCTCTCCAGCGCCCATCCCCATGCCAGCCCAACTCATCGACGGCAACGCCCTTGCCAAGCAACTCCGCACCGAAGCCGCCCAGCGCGCCGCCCGCCTGACCGAACGCGGCCACCGGCCCGGCCTGGCCGTGGTCCTGGTGGGCGAAGACCAGGCTAGCCAGGTTTATGTGCGCAACAAGGTCAAGGCCTGCGACGACAATGGCTTCCATTCCTCGCTCGACCGCTACCCCGCCGACCTGTCCGAGGCCGACCTGCTGGCCCGCATCGACGCCCTGAACCGCGACCCGCACATCCACGGCATCCTGGTGCAGTTGCCGCTGCCCAAGCATATCGACAGCCACAAAGTGCTCGAAGCGATCGCCCCGGAAAAAGACGTGGACGGCTTCCACGTGGCCAATGCCGGCGCCCTGATGACCGGCGCCCCGCTGTTCCGCCCGTGCACGCCCTATGGCTGCATGAAGATGCTGGAATCGGTCGATTTCCCGCTGCGCGGCGCCCGCGCGGTGGTGGTCGGCGCCTCCAATATCGTCGGCAAGCCGATGGCGATGCTGCTGCTGCAGGCCGGCGCCACCGTCACCATCTGCAACAGCAAGACGCGTGACCTGGGCGCCCATACGCGCGACGCGGACGTGATCGTGGCCGCCGTGGGCCGGCGCAACATCATCACCGCTGACATGGTCAAGCCCGGCGCGGCCGTGATCGACGTGGGCATGAACCGCGACGACAATGGCAAGCTGTGCGGCGATGTCGACTTCAACGGCGTCAAGGAAGTGGCCGGCTACATCACCCCTGTGCCGGGCGGCGTTGGCCCGATGACCATTACGATGCTGCTGATCAATACGCTGGAAGCCGCCGAGCGCGCGGCCGGCTGAACGTCGTATCGGCCTGCCGCGGACAGCGCCGGCGCCTTGCGCGCCGGGTGCTGCCTGGCACTGGAAATCCCGCTGCCCCGCCCCAATGTGCGGGGCATTGCCCTTACTGGCCCTGCCAAGAGAGACGTCATGGACCAAGCCGCCAACCAAGCCAACGCTGCAAATCACGCAAACGGCGACAATCCGCTGCTGGATTTCACCGACCTGCCGCGTTTCTCCGAGATCCGCCCCGAGCACATCGGCCCGGCGCTGGACGTGCTGCTGGCGACCGCGCAAGCCGCCGTCGACCGTGCCGAAGACCCGGCCACCGAAGCCACGTGGGCCAATGCCGTGGAAGCGCTGGAAGCCGCCACCGAGCCGCTGGGACGCGCCTGGGGCGTGGTGGGTCACCTGAGCGCGGTGGCGGATACGCCACCCTTGCGCCAGGCGCATAGCGACAACCTGCCGCGCATGACCGAGTTCTGGTCGTCGCTGGGCCAGAGCCTGGCGCTCTATGACAAGTACAAGGCAATCGCCGCGAGCCCCGAATTCGCCACCATGAGCGCGGCTCGGCGCCAACTGATGGAAAACGAGTTGCGCGGTTTCCGCCTGGGCGGCGCGGAACTGCCCGAAGACAAGAAGCCCCGCTTTGCCGCGATCCAGGAGCAGCAGGCCCAGTTGTCCAAGGCCTTCTCCGACCACGTGCTCGATGCCACCAATGCCTACGCGCTGCTGATCGAGGACGAAAGCCGTCTGAGCGGCATCCCGGAAGACGCGCTGGAAGCCGCGCGCCATGCCGCTGAAAAGGACGGCAAGCCGGGCTGGAAATTCACCCTGCACTTCCCCTCCTACTTCCCGGTGCTGCAATACGCGGACGACCGCGCGCTGCGCCAGACCATGTACGAGGCCAGCGTCACCCGCGCCTCGGAACTGGCTGAGCAGTACGGCCAGGGCAAGGCCGAGTGGGACAACACGGCCAATATGCGCGAGCAGCTCGCGCTGCGCCGCGAAGAAGCGCAGTTGCTCGGCTACGCCTCCTTCGGCGAGGTCTCGCTGGTGCCCAAGATGGCAGAATCCCCGGCCGAAGTGCTGCGCTTCCTGGACGAACTGGCCGCCAAAGCGCGTCCGTATGCCGAGAAGGACTGGGACGAGCTCAAGGCATTCGCCGCAAGCGAGCTGGGCCTGAGCGACCTTTCGCCCTGGGACGTGGCCTACGCGTCGGAAAAGCTGCGCGAGCAGCGCTACGCCTTCTCCGAGCAGGAGGTAAAGCAATACTTCCCCGAGCCGCAGGTGCTCAAGGGCTTGTTCAGCGTGGTGGAGAAGCTGTTCTCGGTGCGCATCGAAGCCGACCAGGCCCAGACGTGGCACGAAGACGCGCGCTTCTTTCGCGTGGTATCGCCCGAGGGCGAGCTGCTGGCGCAGTTCTACATCGACCTTTACGCCCGCGAAGGCAAGCGCGGCGGCGCGTGGATGGATGATGCCCGAGGCCGCAAGCTGCTGGACGACGGGCGCGTGCAAACCCCGGTGGCCTACCTGACCTGCAACTTCACGGCGCCGGTGGGCGGCAAGCCCGCGGTCTTCACCCACGACGAAGTGATCACGCTGTTCCACGAGTTCGGCCATGGCCTGCACCATATGCTCACCCAGGTGGGCGAGCTGGGCGTGTCCGGCATCAATGGCGTGGAATGGGATGCCGTTGAGCTGCCCTCGCAGTTCATGGAGAACTTCTGCTGGGAGTACGAGGTGCTGGCCGACATGACCGCGCACGTCGACACCGGCGAGCCGCTGCCGCGCGAGCTGTTCGAGCGCATGCTGGCCGCGAAGAACTTCCAGAACGGCATGATGACGCTGCGCCAGATCGTGTTCTCGTCGTTCGACATGCACCTGCACACCAGCTTCGACCCCGCGGGCGAGAAGTCCGTGCTGGCGCTGTCCAGGGAGATCAACGATCGCGCCCATGTGGTGCCGCAGCACCCGCTGTCGCGCTGGCCGAACACCTTCAGCCATATCTTTGCCGGCGGCTATGCTGCGGGCTACTACAGCTACAAGTGGGCCGAAGTGCTGTCCGCCGACGTCTATGCGGCCTTCGAGGAAGCCGCGAAGCTCTCCGGCACCGTGCTCGACGCCGAGACCGGCGCACGCTACCGCAGGGAAATCCTGTCGGTGGGCGGCAGCCGCCCGGCCATGGAATCGTTTACCGCGTTCCGCGGCCGCGCGCCGCAGATTGACGCACTGCTGCGGCACGGCGGCATGGCGGTGGCTTAACGCAGCACGTCGTTAATAGAAGAATAGAAGAGGTTAAGCGGCTCGGTCTGAGCCGCTTTTTTCATGGCGGCTCGCGCGTGCAATGCAGGTGGTCGACAGCAACGCGCAGCCCCCGCTCACCGCAATCGCCACCGAGTAACTGCCGTAGGCATCGAAGAGCCAGCCGGCGAGGCTGCCGCCCGCCATCGCGGCAATGCCCACCGCGATGTACAACCCCCCAAGGATCGCCCCGAGGTTTGCCGTGCCGAACCAGGTCGCAGCGAGCGCCGGGTACAAGGAGATGCAACCGCCGTTGGCCGCACCGAACAGGACAGCAAACAGCGCCAGCGCCGGGAAGCTTGTGGCCCCAAGCCACACGCCGTTGAGCAGCGCGAGCATCAGCGTCAGGCACATGAGCAGCCGCCCGGGACCCAGCCTGTCGCCGAGCCCGCCCAGCAACAGGCGCCCCAGGATATTGCCGGCGCCCACCAGCCCGATCAGCAGATTCCCGGCCGTGGAAGACAAGCCATGCTGCCGCGCGTACGGATGGATATGGACCAGCGCGGCGAACAGGCCAACCGAGCCCAGCAGGATGGCGCCGAAGTACCACCAGAATCGCCCGCCGCGCACGGCCTGCGCCAAGCTGAGCCCGGATGGCGGGGGAGAATGGGCAACGCCAGGCGCCGCAGGCGCGCCATCGGGATACAGGCCGGCCTCTTCCGGGCGCCCCTTTAGCAGCATTGCCATTGCCAACCCGACCACGGCGATGGCCAGCGCGAAGCAACGCATTGTCGCCTGCCAGCTCATATGCTCCATCAGCAGGCCCGCCACCACCGGTCCGATGAACGTGCCAAGCCCGGTGCCCGCCAGCGCAAGGCCCGACGCCCGGCTGCGATGCCTGACGAACCAGCGCTGCACCGCCGTCACCGCCGGCACGTAGACCAGGCCTACACCCAGGCCCACCAGCGAGCAGAAGGCCACCAGGAACCCCGCCAGCGAATCCGTGACGACGCTGGCGATGGCAAATCCCAGCGCCAGCGAGACAATGCCCATCGCAATGACCCGGCGGGTGGAGATCCGGTCGGCCAGGGACCCGGAGAATACGCCCACCACGTAGTAAATCAGCGCGGTGAATGAGAACACGGAAGCCGCCGACGAACTGCCCACCCCGAAGCCTTCCTGGATGCTCGCGAAAAATGCGCCAAACGAGTACGCGGCGCCAAATATCAGCGCCAGCAGCACGTGCGTCGCGCCAACCACATACCAGCCCGGGAATATGTTCATCCCCGCATTCCCCCTTGCGCTCACCTTTGCCATGTTGTCTCCGGTCGCCCTCTCGCCTGCCCGCCCGCGATACCAGCATCCTGGAATCATCGATTGCGGCACATATTCTTGTATATACAAGATAAGACAACAAATCAGCGAGCCGGGATTACCCTGATCGGAGCCACACCCGAAGCCAAAACCCGCCCCCTTTTTTCTGGCGGATGCCGACCTTGAAACGAAAAATCGCTGCCAATGGAAATTGGCTAGACAAGCGCGGTCAAGTAAACTGCGTGCCATGACCTACCTGCCACCCGCCGCCGCCTACGCACACATCAAGAACTACCTGAAGGACGGACTCAGCGCCGGACGCTGGCCGCCTGGCACGCTGATGCCGTCGGAATCCGAGCTGGTCACCCAGTTCCGCGTCAGCCGCATGACCGCCAACCGGGCGGTGCGGGAACTGCAGGCCGAAGGCCTGGTGGAGCGTGTGCAGGGCGTCGGCACGTTCGCCACCCAGCCCTATCGTGCGTCGTCCACGCTGACCATCCGCGACCTGCACGATGAGATCACGGAGCGGGGCCACCGCCACCGCTCCGACGTGCACATGGCGCGCGCCGAAGTCGTCACCGAGGCATTGGCGCCGCGCATCGGCTTGCCCGTCGGCAGCGAGGTCTTCCACACCTTGATCGTGCATAGCGAGAACGGCGTGCCGCTGCTGTGCGAGGACCGCTACGTCAACCCCGCCCGCGCGCCTGACTATCTCGACGTGGACTTCACCAAGACCACGCCTACCAATTACCTGCTGACTGTGGCACCGCTATGGGAAGCGCAATACTCCATCGAGGCGCAGTTGCCCACCGAGCAGGAGGCCGAGCTGCTGGGCGTCAAGCCGAGCGAGCCCTGCCTGATCGTGATCCGCCGCACCGAAAGCCAGGGCTCGCCGATCACGCTGGCACGGCTGGTGCATCCGGGGTCGCGCTATACCATCGAAGGATCGTTCAAGCCCTAGGCACGGCCGGGCCGCAATGCGCGCAGATGGTCGACAAACCCGCGGACCTTGGCGCTGACGTGCCGCGTATCCGGATAGACCGCAAAGACCTCGGCCCTTGGCAAGACATGGTCCGGCATCAGGACCTGAAGCCGTCCGCCCTTGAGATGGTCGTCAAGCAGCCACTCGGGCAGCGCTGCGACGCCACAGCCGGCCAGCACAAACGCTAGCAAGGCCGAGGCCGTATCCGCGTGGGCCACGTTGCGGACCCGGATCGTGTGCGGCTTGCCGTGTGGGTCAGCCAGGGTCCATTGCCCGCCCTGCCCCGCGCGATTGGCAAGCCACGGCAGCGCCGCCATCGCCTGCAGCGAATCGGGCGCGCCGGTTGCACTCAGCAGCGCCGGGCTTGCCACGATCACCAGGTTGAAATGCCCGATCGGCTTAGCGCGGTGCCGCGAGTCCTCCAGCGGCCCCACCCGGATGGCTACGTCCAGCCGCTCTGCGATCAGGTCAGCGTGGGTCGAGCGGGCCTGGTAGCTCACCCGCAGATCGGGATGCAGGCGGGCAAACCCGGCCAGCGCGGGAGCGACGACGAGGTTGCCGTAATCCACCGATGCCGTGACGCGCAAGCTGCCCGAGAAGGACGCATGACCAGACCGGACCTGCTCCACGGCCGATTCAGCCTGCCGCAGCAAGACCGAGCAGTCGCGATAGAACCGCTCGCCCGCCTCCGTCAGTGCCAGGCGCCGCGTGCTGCGCGTGAGCAATGCCACCGATAGATCTTGCTCCAGCTGCTTCACGTTGAAGCTGACCACGGCCTTGGTGGTGCCCAGGGTGCCGGCTGCCGCCGTGAACGAGCCACACTCCACCACGGCCACGAACATGGCCAGACGGTTCAGATTGATCACGTTCTCAGCGCTCCATTGTCAAAAATCAGAGAACAGTATATCGGCCACTAGGCTGTTTTCTTATTCCTCCATGGTTTCTAGAATGCCGTCTTCCAGCCTGCACCTGCATGGCGCTTGCCGCCATTGCTCGACTTTCCATGCCCTACAAATCACGCGTTGCGTCGGTCTACCTCCTCGGCTTATTTATCGACCTGGTCAATATGTTCATGGCATCGGTCGCGTTCCCCGATATCGGCCAGTCACTGCAGGCGTCCGTGGGGACCGTTGCATGGGTGGCCAATGCCTACACGCTGGGGCTGACGCTGGTCATTCCGGCAAGCACCTGGCTGGCCGGCCGCTACGGAGACAAAGCGATCTTCGTGGCATCGCTGGGGATTTTTTCCGCAGCCGCTGCC
Organism: Cupriavidus sp. GW823-FHT07A04; assembly: GCF_058794615.1. Lineage (NCBI taxonomy): Bacteria > Pseudomonadati > Pseudomonadota > Betaproteobacteria > Burkholderiales > Burkholderiaceae > Cupriavidus > Cupriavidus sp. GW823-FHT07A04. The sequence goes on along the minus strand of NZ_JBXAHA010000001.1, from coordinate 561,507 downwards.
GGCGCCGGATTCGCCGGCAGCATTGAGGCGCTGATCGCCTGGCGCCTGCTGCAAGGCCTGGGGGGTGGGCTTTTGATTCCCGTCGGGCAAGCCATGACCTATCGCCTCTACTCGCAGGACGAGCGCGCGCAACTGTCAGTGATCGTGATGGCCTGCGCGCTGCTCGCGCCGGCGCTGTCGCCACTGATGGGCGGCTACGTCGTGGACAGCCTGGGATGGCGCTGGGTATTCTGGCTCAACATCCCGCTGGCCTTGGTTGCGCTCGTGCTTGCCGTGCTTTGGCTGCGCTCCGGCGAAACCACCCAGGGACACAGGCCGGACGTTGCCGGCATCGGGCTGGTCAGCCTGGCGCTTGCGCTGCTGCTGATCGGCTTGTCCCGGTTCGAGCACACCGGGCAGACCCGCGTGGGCACCGCCCTTGTCACAGGCGGCGTCGCCGCGGGCTTGCTGCTTTTGCGGCATGTACGCCGGCGGGAGCATCCAGTCCTGGATTTCCGTGTTCTGCGGGATCCGCTGCTCCGGGCAGCCATGGTCGTCTACCTGTTCGTGCCCGGCGTGTTTACCGGCGTCAGCCTGCTCAATATGTTCTTCCTGCGCAGCGTGCTAGGCCTGAAGGCCGTCAGCGCGGGGGCGCTGATGATTCCCTACGCCCTGGCCGCCGCTGCGGGCATGACGCTGGCCGGGCGCCTCTTCAACCGGCTAGGGCCCCGCGCCCTGCTGCTGCCGGCCATGACGGTACACGCGACCGGCATCGCCATGCTGGCGACCGTGAGCGAACCTGGCGAATGGCCGGGCATGGTGGCCGCCTTCTTGCTGATGGGAGCCGGCGGCGGCATCTGCTCGAGCGTTGCGCAAACCCTGGCGCTGCTGAATGTGTCCCCAGCGGGAATGGGCCCCGTCAGCGCAATATGGAATCTGAATCGTCAGTTGTCGTTTTGCGCTGGCGTCGCCATGGCCAGTCTTTTACTGGGCCAGTGGCTGGCCCGGCAAGGCATGGCCGACCTTGCCCTGGCGAGCGACTCCACGGTCCTGACGCAGGTGTTCCATGGGTGTTTTCTCGTCGCCGGCTTATGCTCCCTCGTGCCGCTGCTTGTCGTCTGGCGTCTGGACGACCGGCATCATTGCCAGCCGGCAGCATCGACAACGCTTCCCTAACCCCGGGGCAACCCGCCCTGCCTACTCCTGAAGGAAACACCATCCATGCCTGACATCGCCGCGCTTTGCCTGCGCGAAATCGCCGACACCCATGTGCTGATCGAGCAATGGCTGTCGAACCCCGCTTGCCCCGAAGCCGTACTGGAAACGCTGCTGCAACGGTTTGGTCCGGACTTCAGCATGATCTCGCCGACCGGTGCGCGCATGGAGGCAGGCGGCTTTCCCGCGCTGTTCGCACGACTGCGCGGCGCCCGGCCCGGGCTGCAAATCAGGATCGATGAGTTGACGCTCGTGCATGAGGACGCGCGCTCGGCCACGGTTAGCTACCGGGAGACGCAGGCCTGGAACGCGGGCGCTTCCGAGCGGCGTGCCTCGGCGCTGTTCGTGACTGGGAACGATGCGCTTGTCACTTGGCGACACTTGCATGAGACCTGGGCCTGAGGACACCTGCCTCCCGACGTGCCTGTGGCCGCAGCGGTCGTTCATAATGTGCAGGCAAACCAGGGTGACACCGGGACGAATTCCAATGTCGCCCAGGCAACCGTCAATCAACAAGCCATTTGAACATGAGAATCGCAACCTGGAACGTCAACTCGCTGAAGGTCCGGCTACCGCAGGTACTGGACTGGTTGAGCGAGCAGGAAAAGGCCGATACGCCGATCGATGCCCTGTGCCTGCAGGAGCTGAAGATGCCGGACGACAAGTACCCGCTGGCCGAACTGGAAAGCGCGGGCTTCCACAGCGTGTTCACCGGCCAGAAGACATACAACGGCGTGGCGATCCTGGCGCGCAATGCCACCATGGCGACGCCCACCGACGTGGTGCGAAATATCCCTGGCTTCGACGACCCCCAGCAGCGCGTGGTGGCGGCGACCTATGGCGACGTGCGCCTGGTATGCGCGTACTTCCCCAACGGGCAGGCGCCGGACTCCGACAAGTTCACCTACAAGCTGGGCTGGCTGCAGGCGATCACCGCGTGGCTGCAGGAGGAAATGGTGAAGTACCCGAAGCTCGCGCTGCTGGGCGACTTCAATATCGCACCCGAAGACCGGGATGTGCACGATCCCAAGAAGTGGGAGGGGCAGAACCTGGTGTCGCCGCCGGAGCGCGATGCGTTCCGGGCGCTGGAGGCACTTGGGCTGACCGACGCATTCCGCATGTTCGAGCAGCCGGAGAAGAGCTTCTCCTGGTGGGACTACCGCATGTTTGCGTTTCGCCGCAACGCCGGCCTGCGCATCGACCACATCCTGCTGTCGCCGGCCCTGCGCGAGGCGTGCGGCGCCTGCGTGATCGATCGCGTGCCGCGCACCTGGGAGCAGCCCTCGGACCACACGCCGGTGGTGGCCACGCTCGACCTGGGCTGAGGCGTTGCGCCAGGGCGCCGGCCACCAAGCCGGCGGTCGGCATATCCGGGTAGCCACCGGCTCGCGTCCGGGCGTCTGCACGGCTACACTTGCGGGCATGAAACCGGCTACCTTCCGCCACCGCAACCTCCCCCACCTGCTGCTGCAAGCCCGCGAAACGCTGATGGCGGGCTTCCGGCCCATCCTGCGCCAGCACGGCATGACCGAGCAGCAATGGCGCGTGGTGCGCACCCTCAACGAGCAAGGCGAGATGGAGCCTAACCAGCTCGCCGATGCCTGCCTGATCCTGAGCCCGAGCCTTACCCGCATGCTGTCGAGCATGGAGGAAGCGGGCCTGATCCTGCGCTCGCGCTCCACCACGGACCAGCGCCGCCAGCTGATCTCGCTGACCGACAAATGCCGTGCCCTGATCGCCGAGATGGAGCCGCTGATCGACCGCCGCTATGAGGAGCTCGAGCAGATGATCGGCGCGGAGCGGCTGGGCAAGGTCTATGGCGCGATCGACGAATTGCTGGTGAGCCTCAGCGAACGAGACCCGCAAGCATGACCGCTCCGGTTGCGCAGGGCACAACCGGCCGGATGCTCGGGCGCCTGTTGCCGGCATGGCGTCACCGCGTGAGCCGCGCCTCCTTGCGTGCGGACCTGGTCGCGGGCCTGCTTGGCGCGGTGCTGGTGCTGCCGCAGGGCGTGGCCTTTGCCACGCTAGCCGGCCTGCCGCCGCAATACGGCATCTACGCGGCCGTGATTCCCTGCATCGTGGCGGCCTTGTTCGGCTCCAGCTGGCATGTGATGTCCGGCCCGACCAACGCCAATTCGCTGGCGCTGTTCGCCATGCTGAGCCCGGTGGCATTTGCCGGCAGTCCCGAGTACATCAATCTGGCGCTCGCCGTCACCATCATGGTTGGCTTGCTGCAGCTTGCCGTGGGCACCTTGCGCCTTGGCACGCTGGCCAACTTCATCTCGCCCTCGGTGCTGCTTGGCTTCACCTGCGGCGCGGCAATGCTGATCGGCCTCTATGCGCTCAAGGACTTGTTCGGGCTGGCCGTGCCGACGGGTACGAGCGCCTTCGGTGTGGTGCGCTTTTTGCTGGACAATGCCGACGGCATCAACTGGAGCGCGTTCACGGTAGCGGCCATCACGCTGGCGGTGACCATCGCGGTGAAGCGCGTCTCGCGCCGCCTGCCCTTCATGCTGATCGGCCTGCTGGCGGGCTACGGCGTCGCCCTGCTGCTCAACGCGCCGGGCTGGAGCGCAGGCGCGCACCACGTCAATGTGGTCGGGCCGATCCCGTCGGCCATCCCGCCCTTCCACCTGCCGAATATTTCCTGGCAGGCGATCCCCGACCTGCTTGGCATCGCCGCCGCGCTGACCATCGTGGCACTCGGCCAGTCGATCTCGATCGCCAAGGCGGTGGCGCTGCGCTCGGGCCAGCATATCGATGCCAACCGCGAGTTCATTGGGCAGGGCCTGTCGAACATCGCAGGTGGCTTGTTCTCCGCCTATATCTCCTGCGGCTCGCTGAACCGCTCCATGCCTAACTACGAGGCCGGCGCGCAGACGCCGCTGGCCAGCATTTTCTCGGCCTTGCTGCTGGTGGTGCTGGTCACGGCCAGCGCCTCGCTGCTGGCGCAGATCCCGCTGGCCTCCATCGCCGCGATGTTGCTGCTGGTGGCCTGGGGCCTGTTCGATTTCGGCCGGCTGCGCCGCATCGCCAGCCTGAGCCGCACGGAATTCGCCATCGCCATCAGCACCTTTGTCGCCACGCTGGCCATCCGCCTGGAGATGGCGGTCTTGCTCGGCACCATCCTGTCACTGGTGGCCTATCTCTATCGCACCTCGCGGCCGGCGGTGCGCAGCCTGGTGCCAGACGCCGACGACCCCGACCGGCGCTTTACGCCGCTCGACGAACTGCATCGCCCGCAACCGGAATGCCCCCAGCTCAAGCTGCTGCGCATGGAAGGCGCGATCTACTTCGGCGCGGTCCAGTACGTGACGGACCGCCTGCACGAAGCACGCAACGCCCATCCCGGCCAGATCCATCTGCTGGCCATGACCAAGAGCATGAACTTCATCGACCTGGCCGGCGCCGAGATGTGGGAAAGCGAGCTGAGCGAGCGGCGCGCCACCGGCGGCGACCTGTATTTCCATCGTCCGCGCACGCAGGTGCTGCAGACGTGGGACCAGACCGGCTTCGCGCTGAAGCTGGGCGAAGGGCACATCTTTTCCACCAAGCGGCAGGCGCTGCACACCATCATTGCGCGCCTCGATCCCGCAGGCTGTGCGCAATGCCAGGCACGCATCTTCGAAGAATGCGCTAGCCGCCCTGGCGGGCGAGGCTACCCGGCAAAACCGGCTTGAGCGCGATCAACGTGATCGGCACGATCGGCGCGATCGGGAAGATCAGTGATGAGCAAGGGGAATGAAAAAGAGAAACGCCGGCGGGAAACCGGCGTCAGGCGGCGAGAAGCCGCAACGACTTGAAGCGGTAGCCCGGGATCGGACCGATGACCGGCCCGGACTGGGATCCGCTTCAGAGCGGCGCCACATGGGCGCGCTTGACTACCACTGGCTGGGCGGCGCCCTGCTCGATCAGCACCACCGCAGCACGCTCGATGGTTTCACGTCCGGCGCGGAATGCCTCTTCCAGCGATAGCACCTGGTCGGCACTGAAGCCTTCCCACAGCGCTTCACGGGTCACCACGCAAGTGACTGGTTGGCCGTCGACAACGGCGTGAAATAGCAAGCCTTCATTGTTGATATCGTAACGCTCTTGCTCTTGGAACTTGATATCCATCGGTACAGCCCTCCATTGCAAGTGAAGAATCATCCTAACATGGGTCGGCCCGACTCGTCCGCAAAGGCCTACGCCCCGCTCACCCCAAGCAAGACTGCCGAAACCCCGGGCGAGTTCCCACGGCGTGAGTGCCTGAGTTCGGTGCAAGGAGAAGGAATAAGGCTGCCCGGGAATTGCACGTACGACGGCGAAATCGCACACGGCATTTCCAGAGCACCCTCATGCGGGAAAAATTACGCAGGGTGTTTGACAAACTCAAAAACCATGATACAATCTTTTTCTTCGTTGGGGCGTTAGCTCAGTTGGTAGAGCAGCGGACTCTTAATCCGTAGGTCGAGTGTTCGAGTCACTCACGCCCCACCAGCGAATTCTAAAAGCCGGAAGCAGCAATGCTTCCGGCTTTTTCCATTGGCTCTCCAGGTCTGTCGTCGCCCGCCCTACGTCTGCGGCGATCCATCAGTCGAAAAACACGCACAAAAAAAAGCCCGCTATCGATGGCGGGCTGGGGAAGGGTCAGGGGCGTTCAGGGAACGACCCGAGGCCTAGTGTGAATACATTACAGACATGCCGCGACCCCTCTCCAGAGGGGTCGCACGCGCGGCACATTCCATTGTTGCCTCACCCTTGCCTGGCGCGCTCGAACAGTTCACGCGCGAGCCCGCGATGCTGCGCAAGGACGCGCGGCAACTCCACCGTCTGCAACTCGCCATCGCGCACCACCACCTTGCCGTTGATCACGCTGGTGGCGACATTGCCCGGCGTGCAGAACACCAGCGCCGCCACCGGATCGTGGCCTGCACCGGCGTAGCCCACCTGCGCCATGTCGAACGACACGAAATCGGCCGACATGCCAGGCTCAAGCGCACCGATATCGTCGCGCCCCAGCACGCGCGCCCCGCCCAGCGTAGCGATCTCCAGCGCCTCGCGCGCGCTCATGGCGGCGGGCCCGTAGCCCACGCGCTGCAGCAGCATGGCCTGGCGCACCTCCCCCAGCATATGCGCGCCATCGTTCGACGCGCTGCCATCCACACCCAGCCCGACCGGCACGCCGGCATCGCGCATTGTGCGCACCGGCGCAATGCCTGACGCCAGGCGCATGTTCGAGCAAGGGCAATGGGCAACGCCCGTGCCCGTGCGGGCAAACAGCGCAATACCTTCATCATCCAGCTTGACGCAGTGGGCGTGCCACACATCGGGGCCGACCCAGCCGAGTTCTTCGGCGTACTGGGCCGGCGTGAGGCCGAACTTCTCGCGCGAGTAGGCGATGTCGTTGTCGTTCTCGGCCAGGTGGGTGTGCATCGACACGCCATAGTTGCGTGCCAGCAGTGCCGACTCGCGCATCAGGTCGCGCGAGACGGAGAACGGCGAACACGGCGCCACCACCACCCGCAGCATCGCGTGGCGCGAAGCGTCGTGGTACCGCTCGATCAGCCGCTGGCTGTCCTTCAGGATGGCGTGCTCCTCCTCCACCACCGAATCGGGCGGCAGGCCACCCTTGCTGCGGCCCACGCTCATCGATCCGCGCGCGGCATGGAACCGCATGCCCATTGCCGCCGCGGCTTCAATGGAATCGTCCAGGCGCGAGCCATTGGGATACAGGTACAGGTGATCGCTGGTGGTAGTGCAGCCGGACAGCATCAACTCAGCCATCGCGGTACGGGTCGACACGTCGATCATTTCCGGCGTCAGGTGCGACCACAACATATAGAGGTTGGTGAGCCAGGTGAACAGCTCGGCGTCCTGCGCCGCCGGCACGGCGCGGGTCAGGCTCTGGTACATGTGGTGGTGCGTGTTGACCAGCCCGGGGATCACCACCTTGCCACGCATATCGATCACCTCGGCGCCGCCCTCGTCGATCAGCCGGCGGTATGGCGGCGGCAGCTCGGTGGTGGCGCCCACCCATTCGATCGTCGGGCCTTGCGCCACCAGCGCGCCATCCGGGATCTCGCGGCGTTGCGCATCCATGGTCACCAGGATGTCGGCATTGATAAGGATGAGGGGCATGGCAGGATCTTCAGGTTGGTGGCGAAAATACCCGGCACGTCATGCGGCCAGGCCCACACAGTCTAAGACGCCGGCAGGCCTTGGCAAAGCATCGATTTCCACCGACGGTGTACGCAAAAACAGCACAACCAAGCACTGCGCCGCTAACGCACGCCAGCAAACAACACCACCAGGCCCTCGCCAATCCGTTCGGCCATCAGTTCCGCCGCAGCGCTCAGCGGATTGCGCGCGCGCGCGACCAGCCGCAGCGTCTGACACGGCAGCTGGCCGTCGCGCAGCGGCACCCAGGCCAGCGCCCCGCGCTCCCGCTCCTCCAGCACGTCGAGCGGATTCAGGAAGGCGATGCCGGCCCCAAGCATGACCAGGCGGCGCATCAGCGCGGTCGAAGTGGTCTCGGTGACCGGCGACACCGCGACCGCGGCTCGCGCGAAGGCCTCATCGAGGATGGCGCGGATCGACATCGACGGCGCGGGCAGGATCACCGGGCAGGCCAGGCACTCGCTGAGCAGCGTCGACGGCTGCGCGGCCAGCGCATGCCCGGGCGGCACCACCGCGCCGATATGCCAGTCGTTGCTGGCCAGGATGCGGAAGGCAGCGATATCGGGCAGGTCGTAGGCAAGGCCGAGATCGACATCGCCGCGCTCGACAGCGCTGACGATGTCGGCCACGGGCAGATCCAGCAGGCGCACCAGGATGCCCGGGTACTGCTGGCGAAAGGCATGCACCAGCGACGGCATCAGCGAGCCGGCGAGGCCGGCCGTGGTCGCCACGGTGACTTCGCCCTGGCGCACACCCTTCACGGCTTCGATACGGCTGCGCAGCAGTTCGTGCTCGCGCAGCGTCTGGCGCACGTGCGCCAGCACCATTTCGCCCAGCGGGGTCAGGCGCAGGCGTTTGTTGATGCGCTCGAACAAGGGCGCGCCCAGTTCCGTCTCCAGGTCCAGGATCTGCCGGTTGATTGCGCTCGGCGCCACGTGCAGATGCAGCGCGGCCTGGCGGATCGATCCGCGGCTCACCACCTCATCGAGGTAGCGCAGGACTCTGGCGTGCATGACGGGCTCCGGATTCGGGCGTTGGATTCAGCGCGGAAGCGACATTCCGCGCCTGGGAAGACGAGCGCATTGTAGCCGCTGGCAAGGCGCACGAAATCCGTGTCGCGCTGACAGTCTCTTCAGGCGACATGGAGTACGCTGGCATCAGTTGCCGGCCGATGGCGACCCGGCCCACCTCGATATCCTGCCAGCGCCCGGCGCTCCGACTTCCATGGCCACGAAGACAAGCAGCAAGAAGCCCGTCACGAAGCGCGGTGCAAAGCATGGCGGCGAACCCCGCCCGCCCGGCCCGGCAAAACGCCAGGATGCACTGATGCGGTGCCGGAACCTGAAGATGGCGCGCTCCGCCCACGCATACGTGCGCGGCAACACGCGCAAGTTCTACGAATGGCTGGAGGCCAAGCAACCGCACGCCCTGCCCGAGGGCCCGGCGATCTGGATCTGCGGCGACTGTCATGTGGGCAACCTTGGTCCGATCGCCGATATCCAGGGCCACGTCGACATCCAGATCCGCGACCTTGACCAGACCGTGATCGGCAACCCGGCGCACGACCTGATCCGCCTGGCGCTGTCGCTGGCCACCGCAGCGCGCGGCTCGGACCTGCCCGGCGTGATTACCGCGCGCATGCTGGAAAGCCTGATGGTGGGCTATGAAAGTGCTTTCGATAATCCCGAGGCCGCGGCCGGCCTGACTTCGCGCCGGCCTGCCGCGGTACGTACCGTGATGCGCCAGGCCCTGGGGCGCCAATGGAAGCATCTCGCCCACGAACGCCTGCGGGACACCGCCCCCTCCATTCCACTCGGCAAACGGTTCTGGCGGCTCGCCGCGGACGAGCGGCGCGCAATCGGCGCCCTCTTCGAGCGGCGCGAGATCGCCCACCTCGCCACGCTGCTGACCTCCCGTGACGAAGGCGCGCGCGTGGAGGTGATGGACGCCGCCTACTGGGTCAAGGGCTGCAGCTCGCTGGGACGATTACGTTTCGCCGTATTGCTGTCCGTTGGCAGCAATGACAGCCCCAATCCCGAAATCTGCCTGATCGATATCAAAGAAGCGGTAAACGCTGCGGCGCCGGGCTACCCCAAGGTGAACATGCCACGCGGCAATGGCGAGCGGGTAGTGGAAGGCGCCCGCCATCTCTCGCCGGCACTGGGCGATCGCATTCTTTCTGCGCACTGCTCGACAAGGCGGTCTTCATCCGCGAGCTGCTGCCGCAGGACCTGAAACTGGAGATCGATACGCTGCCACAGGAAGAAGCCAGCCGCGTCGCGAGGTACCTGGGTGAGGTGGTCGGCAACGCCCATGCGCGCCAGATGGACCTGGCCACCCAGCGCAGCTGGCTTGGCGAGCTGGCGCGCAATCGCTCCAGGCAACTGGATGCGCCGTCCTGGCTATGGACCAGCGTGCTGGACCTGATCGCCAGCCATGAGGTGGGCTACCTCGAACACTGCCGCAAATTCGCGCTCGGACCGGAGGCACATATCTAAAATCCAAAAGCAAAACAGCTATTGCAAAGTCAAAAATCGTCCTCTATAATCTTGGACTTCGTTGGGGCGTTAGCTCAGTTGGTAGAGCAGCGGACTCTTAATCCGTAGGTCGAGTGTTCGAGTCACTCACGCCCCACCAGCGAATTCTAAAAGCCGGAAGCAGCAATGCTTCCGGCTTTTTCCATTGGCGCGCCAACCCTGCTGGGTCTCTCCGTGGGCGTGGCAACCCTGGGCCAACCTCCTCCCACACAACGGCGCATACGCGGGTTGATACCAATTCCGCCGGCTACGCTTTCACGGTTGAATTGCGCCTGGAGCATAATGCGGAACATGGTTCCGCATCACGGAACCCATCCGACATCTCCAGCGTCCCGCGGCAAGCAGGAACAAGGGCAGCAGCGCGACGCAGATCGCCGTGCCCCAACCCGCGCCCGCCCGGGCCGTCATTAGACCTAGAACCCTCGGGAGCCTCTCTTGAAAGCAGTATTGAATGTCGGCAGCGCAGCTTGCCTGGCCCTTCTTGGCCTGTGCCACAGCGCCTTTGCACAAACCTACCCGACCAAGCCGATCCGCCTGATCGTGCCGTTCGCCGCGGGCGGCACCACGGACATCGTGGGCCGCGCGGTGGCCGACGGCATCGGCCGTGAGCTTGGCCAGGTCGTGGTGGTGGAGAACCGCGGCGGCGGCGGCGGCGCGATCGGCGCCGATGCGCTGGCCAAATCCGCGCCCGATGGCTACACGCTGGGCATTGCGACGGTCAGCACCATGGCGACCAACCCCGCCACCAACGCCCGCAACCCCTACGATCCGATCAAGGACTTCGCGCCCATTACCAACCTGGTCAATGTGCCGAACGTGCTGACGATCAACCCCAAGGTGCCGGCCAAGAACCTGCAGGAGTTCATCGCGCTGGTCAAGGCCAACCCCGGCAAGTACAGCTATGCGTCGGCAGGCAAAGGCAGCATCTCCCACCTCGACGGCGAACTGTTCAAGTTCCTGACCAAGACCGACATGGTCCACATCCCCTACCGTGGATCGGGCCCCGCCCTGAACGACACGCTGGCGGGCCAGGTGAGCGGCCAATTCGACAACCTGCCCTCATCCATGCCGCACATCCAGGCCGGCAAGCTGCGCGCCCTCGCGGTAGCGGCGCCCAAGCGCGTGGATGGCTTGCCCGACGTACCGACCTTTGCCGAAGCCGGCATGAAGGACATGAACAACATGGCCTGGTACGGCCTGGTGGCACCCGCCGGCACGCCTGCCGCGATCATCGCCAAGGTGCATGACGCTGCCGTGAAGACCTTGCAGGACCCGAACGTGAAACGCCGCCTGGCGGAAAGCGGCGCCTACCCTGACGGCAACACGCCGCAGCAATACGCCGCGCAGATCAAGCGCGAGCTGGAAATGCGCAAGAAGATCGCGCGCGACCAGAACATTACGCTCGAGTAACCGGCGACCAGTAACAAGTAACGTCGCAACGGCCCGGCTGCCTGCAGCCGGGCCTTGCCAGGGCTCGCGCCTTCGGCAAACCCGCCCCACCCCCTCCCTTCCATAAGCCCCTCCCCAAAAACAACGCTTGCCTTGATCTGGCGCATAGCCGGCCAGGCCAATAAGCGGTTCAATACAGTGGGAAGAAAGATTAACTTCGCAGGGTCATCCCAAGTCGGTAGAGTCACCCTGGTCTGACGACCATTTTTGCGGCCATGCCCCCTGCCCGTGGCCATTGCTCTCGAACTACCCAAGCTTTACTCACGAGGATGAAAATGCGCAACAAGACCGTACCCGCCCTGATCATCGCCGCCCTCACCGCCTTTGGCGGCGTGCAGCTGGCGCACGCCCAGAAGAACTACACCGATGGCGGCGACCTTTATGGCGGCGCCCATACCAACAAGACGGACCCGAACAAGAGCGCCGCCAAGTCCGGCAAGTTCGATCCGTACACGGATGGCGCGAAGAAATCGACCAAGTCGAACCTGAACGCTTCCGGCGCCAAGAAGAAGGCCGATCCCTATACGGACGGGGCCAAGGCTGGCAAGCCCGATCCGTACACGGACGGCGCCAAGGCCGGCAAGTTCGATCCCTATACCGACGGCGCCAAGGCCAAACAATAAGCGGAAGCGGCAGGCAGCAAGCAGCCTGTCCCGCCGGATGGTGCGCCAGCGCACCATCCGGGCCGCAGGGAACAGGCAAGATCAGCCAGCGGGATCGAACACGGCAATGCCCAACGCCCGCTTGAAACGCCATCTGAGCCAGATGGCGCCGCATGTGGAAATGTGAGAAATGTCCGAGAATGGATTCGGAAGGCCGCCTACAGCGTGAACCGTAGCGCAGGCTTACCCTTTCGCGATCCCGGACCTCTCCCTTTCGGAGACCATCATGCTAGACCTGCTGATCCTAATGGCTTCCTCCCTGGTGCTGGCCGTGCTCATCTTCAAGGGATAAGGGATACCGAAAAGGGATGAAGGCCGGAAGACAACAAGGAAGGTCCAAGCGCAAGCCGCTTCAGGCTGCGGCCAGGGCCGCCTTCGTGCCGCCCATCGTGCCTTCCTCGCGCAAGCGCACGTGCCAGGCCAGCGCCTCCTCGATGAGGTGCGGGGTATGCCCGCCGCGGCGCGTGGCGCGCGTCACGTAATCACGCAGCAACTCCCGATACAACGGATCCGCGCAGTTGGCGATGATCTGCTGCGCGCGCTCGCGCGGCGCCAGGCCGCGCAGATCGGCCAGGCCATGCTCGGTCACAATGATGTCGACATCATGCTCGGTGTGATCCACGTGAGACACCATCGGCACGATGCTGGAGATGGCGCCGGCCTTTGCCATCGACTTGGTGACGAACACCGACAAATGCGCATGGCGCGCGAAGTCTCCCGACCCGCCGATGCCGTTCATCATGTGCGTGCCGCCCACATGCGTGGAGTTCACGTTGCCGTAGATATCGCACTCCAGCGCCGTGTTGATGGTGATCAGCCCGAGCCTGCGCAGCAGCTCCGGATGGTTGCTGATCTCCTGCGGGCGCAGGATCACACGCTCCTTGTACCGATCCAGGTCTGCCAGGAAGCGCGCGTAGACGGCGCTGGTCAGCGTCACCGATGATGCAGAGGCAAAGCGCAGCCGCCCGGCGTCCAGCAACTCGATCGTGCTGTCCTGCAGCACCTCCGAATACATCGTGAGATCGCGGAACGGGGAATCGATCAGGCCATGCAGCACGGCGTTGGCGATCGTGCCGATGCCGGCCTGCAGCGGCTGCAGCGAAGGTGCCAGCCGGCCTGAGCGTACTTCATGCGACAGGAAATCGTTCAGGTGCCCGGCGATCTGGCGCGTTTCCTGGTCGGGCGGCAGCGCATTGGACGGGCTATCGTCCTTTTGCGTGATCACGATGGCGGCGATCTTCGCGGGGTCCACCGGAATAAAGGGCAAGCCGATGCGCTGGTCCACCGAGACCAGCGGAATGGGCTGGCGATGTGGCCGCGCCGTCGGCAGGTAGATGTCGTGCAGGCCTTCCAGGCCGGCCGGCATACTGAGATTGATCTCGACGATCACCTTCTGCGCCAGCATCGCGAAGCTCGCGGAGTTGCCGACCGAAGTCGACGGCACGATGCCGCCGGATTCGGTGATCGCGACCGCTTCCACCACTGCCACGTCTACCGGCGCGATCTGGCGCCCGCGCAGTTGTTCCACGGTTTCGGACAGATGCTGGTCGATGAACATCACCTCGCCCGCGTTGATCTTGCGCCGCAAGGTGGCATCCACCTGGAACGGCAGGCGCCGCGCCAGCACATTGGCCTCGGCCAGCATCTTGTCGGTATCGTTGCCCAGCGAGGCGCCGGTCATCAGCGTGATGCGCAGCGGCTCGTGCGCCGCGCGCCTTGCCAGCGCCTGCGGCACCGCCTTGCAGTCGCCGGCGCGGGTGAAGCCGCTCATGCCTACGGTCATGCCGTCCCGGATCATCGCCGCCGCGGCCTCGGCCGGCATGACCTTGTCGAGCAGGCTGGCCAGCCGGATACGTTCCTTGTACATCTTATGTCTCCATGATGCCCGTCCCGGCCCGTGAGGCCGCGCCGCGCGCCGCGACAAGGCCAGGCGCCCAGTTCGGCTCGCGCTTCCTACCGGCGGGTAAGGCGCAGATAGGCAGTGTAGCCACGGCAGGCACATTCCTGCGGCGATATAAAATCATGAAAACCAGTCGTAAATCTCATACATCCCAACGCCCGCGCCAGCCCGGAGCGGGCAAAGCCAGCCCGCGCACATTGTGCGCGGTGCCGCCCTTTATGCTCTACAGTAGTTAGCACGGTCATGCTGCCAGGACGCAGGCAACACACGACGCGCGTCGCGCGGTGCCTGTGGCGGCAACGGACTGCCAAAACAGCCGTCTGGGGGAGAGACACCATGCTGGCGGAAAGCGAAGCGCGACAGGGCCAGTTGCTGGCCGACCTGATGCAGTTCGCCCAGGGCCGCCTGCCCGGCGACGTGTTCGTCCAGGCCGAGCCATTCCTGCGGCACTACTACGACCTGGCCGACGCCGAAGACCTGCTCAAGCGCAACGTGGCCGATCTCTATGGCGCGGTCATGGCGCACTGGCAGACCGCCCAGCGCTTTGTCCCGGGCAATGCGCGGCTGCGCGTCTACAACCCCAACCTCGAGCAGCACGGCTGGCACTCCGACCACTCGGTGGTGGAGATCGTCAACGACGACATGCCGTTCCTGGTGGACTCCGTCACCATGGAGATCAACCGGCTGGGGCTGGCCCTGCATTCCGCGATCCACCCGGTCTTCCGGGTCTGGCGCAACGCGGATGGCACCATCGCCAAGGTGGGCCTGGGTGGCGAGGGCGACACCACGGCGAGCGAGCCCGCCGGCGGTCCCCGGCTCGAATCCTTCATCCATTTCGAAGTGGACCGCTGCGGCGACACCGCCACGCAGGAGGCCTTGCGCAACGGCATCGCCCGCGTGCTGGGCGACGTGCGCGCCGCGGTGCAGGACTGGCCGGCGATGACCGCCATCACCCGCGCCACCATCGACACGCTGGCGCAGGGCCCGGATGGCAACCGGCCCGATACACAGGAAGCCTGCGCCTTCCTGCAGTGGATGCTGGACGAGCATTTCACCTTCCTCGGCCAGCGCGACTATGAACTGGTCACCCAGGACGACCGCTTCTTCCTGCGCGGCGTGCCCGGCTCCGGCACCGGCATCCTGAGCGAAAGCCTGCACCCGCCCGAGGAGGACACACTGACCGAGCTGCCCGCGGCGGCCACCTCGGTCATCGAAGACAGGTCGCCGATCTTCGTGACCAAAGCCAATTCGCGCTCCACCGTGCACCGGCCCGGCTACCTGGACTACGTCGGCATCAAGCTGACGGACGCCAACGGCAAGCTCTTTGGCGAGCGGCGCTTCGTGGGCCTCTACACCTCCACCACCTACATGATGTCGTGCGAGGACATCCCGCTGGTGCGGCGCAAGTTCGGCAACATCCTGGCGCGCGCGGGCTTCCTGACCAAGGGTCATCTCTACAAGTCGCTGGTGACCATCATTGAGCAATACCCGCGCGACGAACTGTTCCAGGCCGAGGAAGACGAACTGTTCCACATCACGCTGGGCATCCTGCGCCTGCAGGAACATCAGCGCATCCGCCTGTTCGTGCGACGCGACCGCTTCGACCGCTTCGTCTCCTGCCTGGTGTTCGTACCGCGCGACAAGTACAACACGGATCTGCGCCAGCGCATCCAGAAGCTGCTGATGACCGCCTTTTGCGGCAACAGCTGCGAGTTCACGCCGCAACTCTCCGAGTCACCGCTCGCGCGCATCCAGCTGATCGTGCGCGGCGAGCCTGGCACCATGCCCGAGGTCAACCCGGACGAGCTGGAAGAGCGCATCGTGCAAGCCGCCCGCCGCTGGCAGGACGACCTTGCCGCCGCCCTGCTCGACAGCACCGGCGAGGAGCAAGGCAACCGCCTGCTGCGCCGCTACGGCGACTCCTTCCCGGCCGGCTACCGCGAGGACTACCCGGCCCGCATCGCCGTGCGCGACATCGAGCTGATGGAGGCGGCACAGGCCACCGGCGGCATCGCCATGAACCTGTACCGGCCCATCGAAGCCGCACCCGGCGCATTCCGCTTCAAGGTCTACCGCGCCCGCGAGCCGATCGCGTTGTCGCTCAGCCTGCCGATGCTGGAGCACCTTGGCGTGCGCGTGGACGAAGAGCGTCCCTACCTGATCGAGCCCAACGGCGCGGCACCGGTGTGGGTCCATGATTTCGGACTGGAAATGGCCGATGGGGTCGCGGCCGGCATCGACCTTGGCGCCGATATTGCGCGCATCAAGGCGCTGTTCGAGGACGCCTTCGCGCGCGCCTGGAACGGTGAGATCGAGAACGACGACTTCAACCGCCTGGTGCTGCGCGCCGAGCTCGCCGCGCGCGACGTGACCATCCTGCGCGCCTATGCCCGCTACCTTCGCCAGGTCGGGTCGACCTTCAGCGATGCCTATATCGAGCGGGCGCTGACCGGCAACCCGGCTATCGCCTCGCGCTTCGTGGAACTGTTCGTCGCGCGCTTCGACCCCGCCACGGAAAGCGCCCGCGCCGCGCGCTGCGCGCGCCTGCAGCAAGCCATCGGCACGGAGCTGGACCAGGTGCCCAACCTCGACGAAGACCGCATCCTGCGCCTGTTCCTGGGCGTGATCAACGCCACGGTGCGCACCAACTATTTTCGCCACGGCCCCGACGGCGGGCCGCGCCCTTACCTGTCGTTCAAGTTCAACCCCGCGCTGGTGCCCGGCCTGCCCGAGCCGCGCCCGATGTTCGAGATCTGGGTCTACTCCCCGCGCGTGGAAGGCGTGCACCTGCGCGGCGGCCCGGTGGCGCGTGGCGGCCTGCGCTGGTCCGACCGGCGCGAGGATTTCCGCACCGAGGTGCTGGGGCTGATGAAGGCCCAGATGGTGAAGAACACGGTGATCGTGCCGGTGGGCAGCAAGGGCGGGTTCGTGGTCAAGCGCCCGCCGCCAGCGAACGACCGCGACGCCTTCCTGCAGGAAGGCATTGCCTGCTACCAGACCTTCCTGCGCGGCCTGCTCGACGTCACCGACAACCGCGTCGCCGGCACCTTGGTGCCGCCGCCGGAAGTGGTGCGTGAAGATGGCGACGACCCCTATCTGGTGGTCGCCGCCGACAAGGGCACGGCCAGCTTCTCCGACTACGCAAACGCGATCTCCGCGGAGTACGGCTTCTGGCTCAGCGACGCGTTTGCCTCGGGCGGCTCGGTCGGCTATGACCACAAGAAGATGGCCATCACGGCGCGCGGCGCCTGGGAATCGGTCAAGCGCCATTTCCGCGAGATGGGCGTCGACATCCAATCCGCGGACTTCACCGTCGCCGGCATCGGCGACATGTCGGGCGACGTGTTCGGCAACGGCATGCTGCTGTCGCCCCATATCAAGCTGGTGGCCGCGTTCGACCATCGCCATATCTTCCTCGACCCCAACCCCGACCCCGCCGCCAGCTTGCGCGAGCGCCAGCGCATGTTCGAGTTGCCGCGCTCGAGCTGGGCGGACTACGACATGAGCCTGGTCTCCGCCGGCGGCGGGCTGTTTCCGCGCTCCGCCAAGACCATCGCGATCACGCCGGAGGTGCAGGCGAGCCTTGGCATCAGCGCGAGCGTGCTCTCGCCCGCCGAACTGGTCCACGCGATCCTGTTGGCGCCGGTCGACCTGCTCTATAACGGCGGCATCGGCACCTATGTCAAATCCAGCCGCGAGAGCCATCTGCAAGTGGGCGATCGCGCCAACGACGCGGTGCGCGTCAACGGCGCCGAGCTGCGCTGCAAGGTGGTGGGCGAAGGCGGCAACCTTGGCTTCACGCAGCTTGGCCGCATCGAGTTCGCACTCAATGGCGGGCGCATCAACACCGATGCGATCGACAACTCTGCCGGCGTCGATTGCTCCGACCATGAGGTCAATATCAAGATCCTCCTGGGGCTGGTGGTGGCGGACGGCGAGATGACCGAGAAGCAACGCAACAAGCTGCTCGCGGAAATGACTGACGAAGTCGGCTTGCTGGTGCTCGAGGACAACTACTACCAAAGCCAGGCGCTGTCGGTTGCCGGGCGCAACGCCGCCGCGCTGCTTGATGCGGAGGGCCGGCTGATCCGGTGGCTGGAGCGCGCCGGCCGCCTCAAGCGCGCGCTGGAATTCCTCCCGAGCGAGGATGAACTGGGTGAGCGCAAGGCCGCCGGGCTGGGCCTCACCTCGCCCGAACGGGCGGTGCTGCTGGCCTACAGCAAGATGTGGCTGTACGACGAGTTGCTCACGTCGGCGCTGCCAGAGGACCCACTGGTGGCCGGCCTCCTGCCCGCCTATTTCCCGCAGCCGCTGCGTGAGCGGCACGCCGACACCATGCTGCGCCATCCGCTGCGCCGGGAGATCCTGGCCACACACCTCACCAACACGCTGGTCAACCGCATCGGCGCCACCTTTGTCCACCGCATGCAGGAAGAAACCGATGCGCGGCCCGCGGACATCGTACGCGCCTGCCTGATTGCGCGCGACGTATTCGGCCTGGACCCGCTCTGGCTGCGCATCGACGCGCTGGACAACCAGGTCGACGATGACGTGCAGGCGCGCATGTTCGTCGCCGTGGGACGCCTGCTGGACCACGCCAGCCTGTGGTTCCTGCGGCATCCGCACGCGGGCGGCCCCACCGATGGCGACAGTGCGCGCTACGCCGAAGCCGCGGCCTGGCTCACACCGCAGCTACCCGCACTGCTGGCCGGGCCAGAGGCCACCGCGCTGGCGCAATGGCGGCAAGACCTGACCCAGTCCGGCGTGGACGATGAACTGGCCCTGCGCGTGGCTGCGGGAGAAATCTCCGCGGCGGCACTGGATATCGCCGAGGTGGCGGCGGCCACGCAGCGCAGCCTGGCGCTGGTGGCGGGCGTCTATTTCGCGCTCGATACGGAGTTCAGTTTTGGCTGGCTGCGCGAACGCGCCCTGGCTTTGCCAGCCGACAGCCATTGGGACCTGCTGGCGCGCACCACGACACTCGAAGACCTCGGCCGCCTCAAGCGCGCGCTCACGGTCAGCGTGCTGGCGCAGCCACAGGCACTGGATACGCCGGCACAACTGATCGAGGCATGGCGCGGCGGGCGCCAGGCGCAGATCGAGCGTTTCTCGCGCATGCTGGCGGATCAGCGTGCATCTGGTGCGGCCGGCTTGTCGATGCTGTCGGTGGCGGTGCGGGAAATCGGCTTGCTGGAACGCAGCCAGCAAGCCGGGTAGACGCAGGCACGGCCGATTGGCGACAATGGGGGCCTTAGCCAGCGCGCTTGCACCGGACCCCCGATGAACAAACCCGTCAAAGCCGCGATTGCTGCGGCGATCGTCGTCGCTGCCACCAGCTACGCCAGCCCCTACTGGACGCTCTACCAGATGCGCGCTGCCATCGAAATGCGCGATGCCGACAAGTTCTCCCGCTATGTCGACTATCCGGCCCTGCGGGAAAGCCTGAAGGCGCAGCTGACGTTGTCCCTGCAGCAAAAGCTCGGCACGCCCGCCTTGCAGAACATGCCCTTTGCCGGCATCGGGCAGGCAATCGGCCTGGCGGTCATCAACACCATGATCGACACCATGGTGTCGCCCACCGGCGTCATGGCGCTCATGGCCGGCGAGAAGCCCGCCACGGCGCCGCAGCCAGCACCCCGCGTGCGCCCTGCCCCCGCACCTGCGGAAAACAAGGGCGAACCGGCCGGGCCCGCCAAGGAGGAAGCCGCCAAGGACGCGCTCAAGTACAGTTTGTCCTATCGCGCGCTGAACACCGTGGAAGCCTCGGCCACCAAGGACAATGGCGACCGCATTCTCATTGGCCTGACGCGCCAAGGCATATGGACGTGGAAATGGAGCAGCGTCGTGCTGCCGGAGCTTTCCAAGCCTTAGGCCATATTTGGCCTAAGGCCCCTTTTGGACCTTAGGCTTTGATGCCAGGATTCACCGGCCCCATTTCGCCTCGAGCAGCACCGCCGCCTTGATGGCGTCGATGGTCTCCTCTTCGGTCTTGAAATCGCCCAGCAGCCGCTTGGACTTGCCGCTGAGCACTGCCGCCTGGAGCGCCTTGCCGGATGCCTCCGACGTGCCCGGACTCCAGCAATAGCGCGCCGTCCATGAGCCATCCTGCAAACGCTCGGCCACCCAGATGACGCGAAAATCCTCGAACACTACCCCGAAAGGCTCGTCTTCGTTCATTGCAACCTCCACAACACGCGATCGCTCCCCTCGAACACCACGGCAGTGCGCGCGCGTGCCGTGTCAGCATCATCGCCCGGTCGGGATCGGCGTCGGGCCGGGTGATACGTCGCCGTCGGTGCGGCGATCTGGTTGATCGCGAGATGCTAGCACGCAGCCTCGCCGCCGTGTCCGCCATGGCGCACTACTGCTCCGATCGTGGGGTATCTAGTCGACAGGGATCTCGTGGCTGCCGTGCGCCAGCAGGCTCCCCGGGCTGTCGCCGAGCATGCGCGGCCTGCGCGGCTGCAACTCCAGGCCCAGGCGGATGAGCAGCTCGAACGCATCCGCCAGCAGATGCTGCTGGCGCGGCAACAAGCTGGCATAGGGCATGTCGTAGATGGACTGGTGCGAGCCACGCGCACCTTTGAGGCCGCGATCGCGGGCCATGTCGGACAGCAGCGCGGCAAAGCCGCTCAGGTCCTCGGCGGCCAGGGCGGTGTTTAGCACCGCGGCCAGCACATGGGGCGATGACGAACCCCACCCCATGGCATCGGCATTTGCGGCGCATTCTTCGGAAGCATCGAATGAGTTCATACCCGGATTAACGACAGCGATCCCGCGCCATGTAGGCTGGCCGGAGAAACTTCTGCCCGAGCCAATGCATGGCCAGGACGGCCTGCCAGGCCACCAGGATCAATCAGTCAGCCCGCGGCATAGGCAACATGGTCGACCGTCGCATCGATCAGCCGGCAAGCGCGCGCCTGCGCCCGGTCAGCGACTTCCATGAGTTCGCCCTGCTCATGCCCCACCCACGACTGCAGCGGCGACGGATTGCGCACCGCGCCTTTGGCCTCCTGGACGATCGAGGCACTCACCAGGCATCCGCGCTCATGCTGCTGTACCGAGATCAAAATCACGTAGCCTCGGTAATGCTGTGTTCTGGATTCATTCATTGCGTCTCCCTTTGCCGGCCATCGTAGCATGCCGCAGCGCAGCGTCCGGCCAGCCGGGGCAAGGGGCTGCCGGGCCTAGGTCCGGTCCTGCGGGCGATCCTGTGGGCGGCGCCCCATGCGCCAGACATTGGGCGGCTCGCCGTGGGCGGCATTCTGGAACATCCAGGCGCCGCAGACCGTGCAGCGCCAGGGCCGGTCCACCCAGCGCGAGTTGATGTCCATGCCAAGTGCGGCCGCACCCGATGCGGCCAGGTTCTCATGCGGCCCCACCGTGGTCGGCGCACCAACGAGAAGATGGCAGAGATCGCAAGCGTGCATGCCTTACTCCAACAAAACGCTCACTCCAGCGAGGGCGGAGTGCCAAAGGGATCAGCGCTCTGCTGGCCCGGCACCTCGGTCAGGTCGAACTCGTCACGCGCCTTGTCCACCACGGCCCGGATACTCCTTTCATAACCCGCGGCATTGCCGAAGGCCTTCATATCCCAGTTGCGCCCGCGCGCATCGCGCGCATGCGCTTGCGGTGCCGGCACCCGGATCTTCGCGCCGTCCTCCACAATGTCATCAATACGCTGGATGCGCCGGCTCACCTCGTCTTGCAAGGCCCTGGCAGCACGTTCGCGCTTGGCCATCCCCTACTCCTATCCTATGCGTTCCACGCGGTAAACGGCATCCGGCCAAACCAGTGCCCCCGGGACCCTGCGCATCGCAAACGTCTGTCTGAAAAGACATGCACACCGCACGGTCGATGGTTTGATTGTAGAGTCCGCCGCCCCTTCGCGACAAACCAGATTGACCTGATTGATCGGAAAAAGGCTTCGCTAACCCACCACGTCATTGGTCACCGCGACCGCAACGGGCGGGTGCACCTCACCGAACACGGACAAGCGAATGGGCATGCCTGCCAGTATGTTGGCAATGTCCTGCTCCGTGGGCTGCCAGAAAGAGTGCATCACGCCATGCGCCGCATCGAGGTGCACCGGCAGCCCCGAGAATTCCCCGTCCCTGGCGGCATCCCAGTCAAGGGGCTCGCCGACCACGAGGTTGGTGTGCTTGGTTTTCACGGGTGGCATCATGGCGCTCTCCACTGTGGAGCGAGCTCCGTGATGTAAGGAGCTGCTCAGTCCCCGCTGGGATCGCCAGCGGCAGCCATCATCCAATGGTGAAACATCTTGCCGGCAAGAGCATCGGACAGATGCATTAGTCCGTTTAGCGCTACCCGCGTGCCACCACTAGCGCGGCAAGGCAGGCGAGGATGATCAGTCCAGATATCCAGAAGTAGAGATGCTTCGCCCAGCTCCGCGTGTAGCCAATGTAATTGACTACGGCGTCAGCAACCTGTGCTCCGAGAAAAGCTAGAAACCCACCCATTCTGACTCGCCGGATAGTCTGGACGCCGCTACGTTAGCACGGGCCACGGACGGCCTAGCCGGACGCCAACAGCCCAGCTATACTGTATATCCATACAGTGTTTTCTGAGTGAAGCTATGTTCACCTGCGATCCTGGCGTCATCTATCTCTACACCCGCAACACCGGCCACACCCACGGCGCGGCCATCGCGTGCCAGACCCTGACCGTGGACGACCCACTGCTCACGGCGGATACCTGGAACCCGGAAGCCGAGGCCGCCGCGCAGGCCGCCGGCGCAACGCTCTATCTGATGGGCATCGACACCGCCGCACTCAAGGCCCTGCCCCGTCCTATCGACAGCCTGGTGATCGAGCACGATGGGGCACGGCTGCGCTTCGCACTAGCGGAAGGCATCGACTTTCTCGATGCGAGATCGCTACGCGTGCGCACACGGGGCGAGCGCCACTATGCCACTCGCGAAGAGCCGGCCGATCCGTATTGGGCCACGTGGGGCAAGGCAGCTTCATCGGCCTGGCGTGACTCGCCGGCGATTTAGGGAAGGGGTGACTGCGCGACAGCGGAGGCTGCGTCGATTCGAAGAGATTAAGGCGAATTCGATGATGCTTGTTGCCGCGTGTTTTTGTCGGGCTAAATGTTGGCGTTTTGAACAGGCAACAAAAAACCCGCACAACAAATGCTGTGCGGGTTTTTCTTAATACTGGTCGGGGCGAGAGGATTTGAACCTCCGACCACCTGCACCCCATGCAGGTACGCTACCAGGCTGCGCTACGCCCCGAAAGAAAAAGATTATATCAGAAGCTTTTTAAAAATGGCTAGTCATTAGTGCACTTTTTATTCGTGCTTCGCGATCTGTTGAAGCTGCGCGAGCAGGTGCTGCACTTCTACCAGTTCGTTGCGCAGGTTGTTGAGGTCGAGCGAGAAAACCGGCGCTTCACCGGCGGCTTCTGCTGCCAGCGCTTGTTCGTCCTCGGTGGCGGCATGGCTGTGCTGCCGCCCTTCGTCGAGGCGATTGCGAGCACCGTTGATCGTGAAGCCCTGCTCGTACAGCAGGTCGCGGATGCGCCGGATCAGCAGGACTTCATGATGCTGGTAGTAGCGCCGGTTGCCGCGTCGCTTGACGGGCTTGAGCTGCGTGAACTCCTGCTCCCAGTAGCGCAGCACATGCGGCTTGACGGCGCAAAGCTCGCTGACTTCCCCAATGGTGAAGTAGCGTTTGGCGGGAATCGGCGGCAACAAGATGCGTTCGCTGGATCTTTCCGACATACGGTGAATGGGCGGGCTTCAGGCCGTGCCGGGAGAGGTTGTGGTGCTCGCGCGGGCTAGCGCGCAAACAAGCGTGATACACGGATTCAGCAGGATAACGAGTCGTCACGCTGCTGGCAAACCATCAGCCGGGCACCGCTACCAGGCCGGCACGCTCTTCCACCAGGCCCTTGAGCTTCTGGCTGGCATGGAACGTCACCACGCGTCGTGCCGTGATAGGAATGATTTCGCCCGTCTTGGGATTACGGCCGGGACGTTGCGGCTTGTCGCGCAGCTGGAAATTGCCGAAGCCGGAGAGCTTGACGCTGTCGCCCTGTTCCAGCGCTTCGCGAATCACGTCGAAGAAAGCTTCGACCATGTCCTTGGACTCGCGCTTGTTGAGGCCGACCTGGTCGAACAGCATTTCAGCGAGCTCGGCCTTGGTAAGGGTCGGCACTTCGGCAACGCGAGCGTCGGAAGTATCTTCGTCGAGCGAGGCTGCCTGGCGGTCGCCTGCTTCACCCATTGCAGAGGCCATGAGATACGCGTGTCGATCGTTCATTGTCATTCAGTGTGGCGATCCGCCCGGATGCGGAAGTCCGGGCGCTCCATTGTCATGTCAGCTGGTAGATCAGCCGCGCATCCGCGCCTGGAATGCAGCGCCGGCGGCTTCGACCATGCAACGCACCGCACTGTCGACGGTTTCGTCCTGGAGGGTCGCCCCAGTATCTTGCAAGGTCAAGCGGAACGCAAGGCTTTTCTCGTCCGCGCCAATGGCCGCCGAAGCCGCCTTCGGACGGAACTCGTCGAACAGCACCAGGCTCTGGCAATAGCGGGCGGAACCCTGTTTTTCCAGGGCTTCGCGCATGGCGTCGAGCAGGTCCTGCACGCGCACCGACTGCTTTACCACCAGCGCCAGGTCGCGCACGGCGGCCGGGAACTTGGAGATTTCGGTGTAGCCGGGCAGGCCCACTTCACGCAATGCCAGCAAGTCCAGTTCGAACACGACCGGCGCTTGTGTCAGTTCGTACTCCTGCAGCCAGCGCGGATGCAGTTCGCCGATCACGCCGGCGACCTTGCCGTCGATTACCACTTGCGCGGCGCGACCTGGATGCAGCGCGGGATGCGATACCGGCTCGAAGCGCGCAACGCGCGGGAACAGCAACGCCTCGACATCGCCCTTGACGTCGAAGAAGTCCACCGGGCGGGTGGCGATGCCCCACTGCTCCTCGAAGGCCGGGCCGTAGGCAATGCCGCCCGCAACCATCGGCTGGCGATAGCCGGCCACCGTCAGGCCGCCATCGGCAACCGAGGCGTCGCGATGGAACACGCGGCCCACTTCAAACATCCGCACACGCGATGCCTTGCGGTTGAGGTTGTAGCGCACCTTGTCGAGCAGGCCACCGATCAGCGTGGAACGCATTACCGCCAGCTGGCTGGCGATCGGGTTCAGCAGGCGGATCGGGTTGTCGTTGCTGGCGAAGTCGCGCTCCCACTTCTCTTCGACGAAGGCGAAGTTGATCACCTCCTGGTAGTCGCGCGCGGCAATCGCGTGGCGCACCGCATGGGTTGAGCGGCGGGCTTCGTCGGTCGGGCGCATCTCGCTTTCGGCGATCGGCGGGCGTGCCGGGATACGCTCGAAGCCGTAGATGCGGGCCACTTCCTCGATCAGGTCTTCCTCGATCTCGATATCGAAGCGATAGCTCGGCGGCGTGACCACGAACACTTCGCCGTCCGCGCCTTGCTCGCGGGTGAACGGCAACTGCAGGCGCTGGAACACATCGGCGATGACCGCAGGCGACAGCTCGATGCCAAGCACGCGCTCGGCACGCGCCACGCGCAGTCGCACCGGCTTGCGTTGCGGCAGGTTGACAATCTGGTCGTCGACCGGGCCGGCCTGGCCACCGCAGATCTCGAGGATCAGCGCGCTGATGCGCTCGATATGCTCAACCGTGGTGGCGTAGTCCACGCCACGTTCGAAGCGATGTCCGGCATCGGTCGAGAAGTTGAAGCGGCGCGAGCGGCCCTGGATGGCTTGCGGCCACCAGAAGGCGGCTTCGAGGTAGATGTTGGTGGTGTCGAGCGTCACAGCGGTGCTGTCGCCGCCCATGATGCCGGCCAGGCTCTCGATCTCCTTGCCGTCGGCGATCACGCCGACCTGCTCGTCGAGCTCCACGGTATTGCCGTTGAGCAGCTTGAGCTGCTCGCCCTTGCGGCCCCAGCGCACATCCAGCCCGCCGTGGATCTTGTCCAGGTCGAAGACGTGCGAGGGGCGGCCGAGCTCGAGCATCACATAGTTGGAGATGTCGACCAGCGCGGAGATGCTGCGCTGCCCTGCTCGTTCCAGGCGTTGCACCATCCATGCCGGCGTGGCCGCGTGCGCGTTCACGCCGCGGATCACACGGCCCGAGAAACGGCCGCACAGGTCAGGGGCGGAAATCTTCACCGGCAGCTTGTCGGCCAGCGTCACGGCAACCGGCTTCATCTCCGGCAGGCGCAGCGCGGCACCGGTCAGCGCGGCGACTTCGCGCGCCACGCCGTGGATCGACAGGCAGTCGGCCTTGTTGGGGGTGAGCTTGATGACGAAGACCTGGTCGTCCAGGTCCAGGTACTCGCGAATGTCCATGCCGATCTTGGCATCTTCGGGCAGGAGCATCAGGCCGCCGTGGTCCTCCGACAGCTTGAGCTCGCGCGCCGAGCAGAGCATGCCGAAGCTGTCCACGCCGCGCAGCTTGCCCACCTTGATCTCGAACGGCTTGCCGCCCGCCTCGGACGGCGGCAGCACCGCGCCGACCAGCGCGCAAGGCACCAGGACGCCGGGCGCCACATTGGGCGCGCCGCAAACGATCTGCAGGGTCTCGCCGGTGCCGGCATCGACCTGGCAAACGTTGAGACGGTCCGCGTTGGGATGGCGCTCGGTGGAAAGCACGCGCGCCACCACCACCTTGTTGAAAGGCGGCGCGACCGGGCCGACCTCTTCCACTTCCAGCCCGGCCATGGTCAGGCTGTGCGAGAGCGCATCGGTGGAAATCTTGTCGGGATTGACGAAACTGCGAAGCCAGGATTCCGAGAATTGCATGGCGCTTCTGATCCGGTAAGTATTCTGTTCTGGGGTGTCGGTGACGATGTGCTCTGGCGCGGATACGCGCCTCAGGCGAACTGGCGCAGGAAACGCGCGTCGCCTTCGAAGAACAGGCGCAGATCGTTGATGCCGTAGCGGAGCATGGTCAGGCGTTCAAGGCCGGAACCGAAGGCAAAGCCGATATAGCGCTCGGGGTCCAGGCCCATATTGCGCAGCACATTGGGGTGCACCTGGCCCGAGCCGGAAATCTCCAGCCACTTGCCGTTGCCGAAGGCCATGTCGATTTCCGCCGACGGTTCGGTGAACGGGAAGTACGAGGGGCGGAAACGCACCTGGATGTCATCGCGCTCGAAGAACTTGCGCAGGAAGTCCGTGTACGCGCCCTTGAGGTCAGCAAAGCTCACGTCATCGCCAATCCACAGGCCTTCGACCTGGTTGAACATCGGCGAGTGCGTGGCGTCGCTGTCGACGCGGTAAGTACGGCCGGGGCAGATCACCTTGATCGGCGGCATCTCGCGGCCCTTGTACTTCTCCACGTGCATGCGCGCGTAGCGCACCTGCATCGGGCTGGTGTGGGTACGCAGCAGCAGCAGCTTGCCGTCGCTATCACGGCCGTCCACATAGAAGGTGTCCTGCATCGAACGGGCCGGATGGTTGTCCGGGTTGTTCAACGCGGTGAAGTTCATCCAGTCCGTTTCGATTTCGGGGCCATCGGCCACATCGAAGCCCACCGAGCCGAAGATCTGCTCGACCCGCTCCCAGGTGCGCATCACCGGGTGCAGGCTGCCACGGGCAACCGCGCGGCCCGGCAGCGTGACGTCGATGGCTTCGGCGGCCAGCCGCGCGTTCATCAGCGCATCGGCCAGCGCCTGGCGGCGTGCCTGCAGCGCGGCCTCGACCTGCTGCTTGGCCTGGTTGATGCGCGCGCCTTCGCTCTTGCGCGTTTCCGGGTCGAGCTTGCCGAGGCTCTTGAGCAGCTCGGTGAGCGCACCGGTCTTGCCGAGAAAGCGGGCTTTTTCGTTTTCCAGCGTGGCGTTGTCGTTGGCTGCAGCGAAGGCGGCCTGGGCGTCGGCGACGATTTGATCCGGATCCAGAGACATGGCGGCGGTCGGCGATAAATTTGGCGTCCGGGTCACGCTGGGCCCGGGCGTGGGTTGGCACTAAGTGCGATGTAGGTGCAGAGCCCGCGCGGCACCGGGGGGCGGGGCGGGCTTCGTTTCGGATGTCGTCTTGCATCGAACCAGGAACGGCGCGCGAAACGGTATCCGAAATGAAAACGGGGCTCGGTGAGGAGCCCCGTTTCTGCAGGTCCGGCCGAATCGCCATCGCGGCGACAAGCGCTGCTCAGGCAAATTTGGCGGAAATGCTGTCGACCTTGCGGTCGGTGCTTGCCCGGGAAACCACACTAGACACTAGCGTGGCACCCCGGAGCCGGCATCAGGCAACGGTGGCTTTCACCTGGTTGACGATGGCGGCAAAGGCAGGCTTGTCATGAATAGCCATGTCCGACAGCACCTTGCGGTCCAGCTCAATCGAAGCCCGCTTCAGGCCGTTCATGAACACGCTGTAGGTCATGCCATGCTCACGCGAAGCAGCATTGATACGCGCAATCCAGAGAGCGCGGAACACGCGCTTCTTGTTGCGGCGATCGCGGTATGCGTACTGGCCAGCACGCATGACCGCCTGCTTGGCGATACGGTAGACGTTATTGCGACGGCCGCGGAAACCCTTGGCGGCGACGATGACTTTCTTATGGCGGGCCCGTGCAGTGACCCCACGTTTTACTCGAGGCATGTAATGCTCCTTTCGTTTTCGTTAGGGTTATGCGTAAGGCATCATTGCGCGAACGGCCTTCAGGTTCGTCTCATGGACGTCCTGGGTGCCGCGCAACTGGCGCTTATTCTTGGTGGTCTTCTTGGTCAAGATGTGACGCTTGAAGGCCTGGCCACGCTTGAACGAACCATTCGGACGCGCAGTAAAGCGCTTGGAGGCGCTTTTCTTGGTCTTCATCTTCGGCATGAAATACTCCAGCTTCTATGACATGCATGCAGGTGGCCAGCTAGCGCCGACACTTGCAAAACCCGCATCCACTTATTGTTGCGCTAAAGCCGCGTGCGGCCTCTGCGCTGCTTTCGCACGACGCCGCGCCCGGAGGGATTCCCCTCCGGGCCGCAGCGGCGCGCAAAATCTTACTTCTTCTTCTTGGGAGACAGCACCATCACCATCTGGCGGCCTTCCATCTTCGGCATCTGCTCGACCTGGCCAACTTCTTCCAGGTCCGCCTTCAGGCGTTCGAGCACACGCGCGCCGATTTCCTGGTGCGCCATCTCACGGCCGCGGAAACGCAGCGTGATCTTGGTCTTGTCGCCGTCTTCGAGGAAGCGCTTCAGGTTGCGCAGCTTGACGTTGTAGTCGCCATCATCCGTACCCGGCCGGAACTTGACTTCCTTGACCTGGATGATCTTCTGCTTCAGCTTGGCGTCGTGCGCGCGCTTGGCTTCCTCGTACTTGAACTTGCCGTAATCCATGATACGGGCAACCGGCGGCACCGCTGTAGGAGCGATTTCCACCAAGTCCAAGTCCTTATCCTCAGCCAGGCGGAGCGCGTCCATGAACTTGACGATGCCGAGCTGCTCGTTATCAACCCCGACCAAGCGCAATTCGGGTGCGCTGATTTCGCGATTGATGCGATGACCTTTGTCTGTAGCGATGTTGCGTTACCTCAAGAAGACAAAAAACAAGCCGTGCTCATCCCATCAGGCTTTGCTGGCAACGTCCTGTTGCAGACGCTCCACAAACGCGGAAACGGACATCACGCCCAGATCCACGTTGCCACGGGCACGCACGGCCACTTGACTGGCATCCCGTTCTTTGTCGCCCACTACCAGGAGGTAGGGAATCTTCTGAAGGGAATGCTCGCGGATTTTATACGTAATTTTCTCGTTACGCAAATCCGCCTTAGCCCTAAATCCTTGTTTTTGCAGCAGTTGCACGACGTTTTCGGCATATTCCGCCTGCGAGTCGGCAATATTCAGCACCAGGACCTGCTCTGGCGCCAGCCAGGCGGGCAGCGCGCCGGCGTGGTTTTCCAGCAAGATGCCCAGGAAGCGCTCGAAAGAGCCCAGGATGGCCCGGTGCAGCATGACCGGGCGCTTGCGCGAGTTGTCTTCGGAGACGTATTCGGCATCCAGGCGCTCCGGCAGCACCAGGTCCAGCTGCAGCGTGCCACATTGCCAAGACCGGCCGATGGCGTCCTTGATATGGTATTCCACCTTGGGGCCGTAGAAGGCGCCCTCGCCCGGCAGCTCCTCCCACTCCACGCCGCAGGCGCGCAGCGCCAGGCGCAGGCCTTCCTCAGCGTGATCCCAGACCTCGTCCGAACCGGCGCGCTGATCCGGGCGCAGCGACAACTTGACCGCGATGTCCTTGAAGCCGAAATCGTCGTACACGGAGAACGCCAGCTCGTTGAAAGCCTTGGCCTCCGCGACGATCTGCTCTTCCGTGCAGAAAATGTGCGCATCATCCTGCACAAAGCCACGTACGCGCATCAGCCCGTGCAGCGCGCCGGAGGGCTCGTTGCGATGGCAGGCGCCGAACTCGGCCAGGCGCAGCGGCAGGTCGCGGTAGGAGCGCAGGCCGTGATTGAAAATCTGCACATGCCCGGGGCAGTTCATCGGCTTGATCGCGTAGTCGCGCTTCTCCGACTCCGTGACGAACATGTTCTCCTTGTAGTTCTGCCAGTGACCTGACTTCTCCCACAGCGAACGATCCATCACTTGCGGCGTGCGCACTTCTTCATAGCCGGCCTGCGTCAGGCGGCCACGCATGTACTGCTCCACCGCTTGCCACACCTGCCAGCCCTTCGGGTGCCAGAACACCATGCCCGGCGCCTCCTCCTGCAGGTGGAACAGGTCAAGCAGCTTGCCCAGCTTGCGGTGGTCGCGCTTCTCGGCCTCTTCCAGCATGTGCAGGTAGGCTTCCTGGTCTTCCTTCTTGGCCCAGGCCGTGCCATAGATGCGCTGAAGCATCTCGTTCTTGGCGTCGCCGCGCCAGTAGGCACCCGCCACCTTCATCAGCTTGAAGACCTTGAGCTTGCCCGTGGACGGCACGTGCGGGCCACGGCAGAGGTCGACGAACTCGCCTTCGCGATACAGGCCGATCTCCTGGTCCTGCGGGATCGAGGCGATGATCTCGGCCTTGTACTTCTCGCCCATCGACTCGAACAGCTTCACGGCTTCGTCGCGGCTCCAGACTTCGCGCGTTACCTTCTCGTCCTTCTTGGCGAGCTCGGCCATCTTCTTCTCGATGGCGACCAGGTCCTCGGGCGTGAACGGGCGCTTGTAGGCGAAGTCGTAGTAGAAGCCGTTCTCGATCACCGGGCCGATCGTCACCTGCGCCTCGGGATACAGTGCCTTGACAGCGTAGGCCAGCAAGTGCGCCGTCGAGTGACGGATCACATCAACGCCATCAGCATCCTTGTCCGTGACGATGGCGAGAGCAGCATCGCGCTCGATGAGGAAGCTGGTGTCGACCATCTGCCCATCCACCT
Source organism: Cupriavidus sp. GW823-FHT07A04 (assembly GCF_058794615.1). NCBI lineage: Bacteria > Pseudomonadati > Pseudomonadota > Betaproteobacteria > Burkholderiales > Burkholderiaceae > Cupriavidus > Cupriavidus sp. GW823-FHT07A04. Next base: position 530,249 of record NZ_JBXAHA010000001.1, on the reverse strand, counting down.
TGCCCGCCAGGGCTGCCTTGGCCAGGCCCGAGCCAATGCTCTGCGCCACTTCGGCCACCGTTACCGGGCCGGGGAATTCGCGTCGGGAACCATCCGGCAGCGTGATTGCGATCATCTTGCACCTCATCAGAAATCCACCCGCCAGCGCCGTGCGGCCGGCAAGCGAATAAAAAGCATCTTGTAGCGCCCGGCTCATGCCTTTCGTGAAACCAGCATGGGCCTGGCAGCGGGGACTTCGCTCGGATCCACCCACGGGCGACCGAGCAGGATAGCAGGGAGCCAACAAGCGACAGACGAAAAAAAACGCAGCCAAGGCTGCGTTGTTTTTCGATTTAACCCCAATCCACCGGGTCCGAAGGCGCACCTCGACTACTGTCGCTAATTAGCGGTAGTAGTTCGCTGTGTCTTGAACATGGCGCCTCTTCCGTTCCAGGTTATCGGGATCAACCGGACTGCTTCGGTACTTCTTACTGCTATGCGTTGGTAGG